>CALJHG010000001.1 GCA_938075585.1 uncultured Gammaproteobacteria bacterium
TTCGCTTAGCTCACTACACCGTTTAGATGCAGTTCTGCAAGCAGCCACAATCGCATTGAAATCACTATGATTCCAATGAGGTAAACGACAGTTGTGCAAAATAAGCTTTAGGATATCTTCTTGCAAGATCCCCTTCTTATAAATCTTTATTGGTGGCACTACTATACCTTCCTCATAGATCTGTCGAGCGTCGGTTGGTAGGCTACCGGGAACTTTTCCTCCAATATCTGTCATATGTCCAAACATCGCACTCCATGCGATATGACGATGATCTTTATAAATGGGCATTAAGACTAACCAATCATTGGCATGACTTATAGCTCCGTTACATGAATAGGGATCTGTCGTTAAAAAAATATCTCCCTCCTCAATCGTACCCTCATATAAACTCATGAACCCGTGGATAAAAGAGCCGAACTGGCCAACCACCATTTTCCCATCCCGATTCGCGATTAACGGGAATTCATCATGTTGTTCTCTTATGCCTGGTGACATTGCCGTTCGAAATAAAACCGCATCCATCTCAAATCGAGCATTTTTGAGCGCGTTTTCTATGATATCTAAAGTTACCGAGTCCACCGGAACCCTGTCTAGTGGCGCAGTGTTTTTTTCTATAAGTTGAGCCGTCATAATCTAATCCTGAGTCTCTGGGGTGATTATAATATTACCAAAATCGTCAACTAAACCCTGGTGGTGAGGCAGTATTAAAGTCGTAGAATCCATTTCGGTAACAATCGCGGGGCCAATAATAACGCTCCCAGATCCCAAACCATCTCGACGATATATCTCTGCCTCGAGTGTACTACCATCGACAAAAATTGACTGAGAACCTAATTTTGCGGAGCATATATCAGAGACAGGCTTGACAGATTGGGCTTTGACCTTGGCTTTCTCTCCTAAAACAACCGCACGGATATTCACAAGTTCTTTTTCCGCCGGAAGCGCAAAAGTAAACAGCTTTTCATGCATCACATCAAAATCAACCGCAATAGCTTCAAACACACCTCGTTTATCTTGTAGATTAACCTCCACCGTAAGTGACAATCCTTGCCCGTGATATCTCACGTCTGCTTGAAAATTGGTTTCTAAATCAGTCATAGGAACCTCCCCATCAGCAAATGATTTTTCAGCATTCTCCGCTAACTTTTTAAACTCTTTAATTAACTCCTCTTCCATCAGTGAACTAAAGCGCCTGATAAGTGTTCTTGAGGCTTCGTTACGTAATCTAGTCGTCGCATCACCATACGCACACAGCACCCCCGGTCCTGGAGGAATGATTACGGGCCATGAACCCATTAATTTTCCTAACGCATTAGCATGTAGTGGTCCCGCACCCCCAAAAGCTATCAACGCAAAGTCTCGTGGATCGTGGCCTTGTTCAACAGAAACTAACCGCAACGCTCCGAACATATTCTCATTAACAATGTTATATATCCCTTCCGCTGCCTGCTCCACCGATAGATCGAGCCCGTTCGCTATTTTTTTGACCGCAGACCTAGCGGCACTGGAATCAATCGCCATATCCCCACCCAATCTCGATTCGCTCGGCAGATATCCCAGCACTACATTAGCGTCGGTCACCGTCGGCTCTATTCCACCATTGCCATAAGCAGCTGGTCCAGGCTCGGCTCCTGCACTCTGGGGTCCCACACGGAGCGCTTGAGTCAGTTCTGGCACATGCGCTATCGAGCCGCCCCCCGCACCAACTGTTCTCACATCGACTGATGACGCCCTCACCGACACATCTCCAACCGTAGTTTCCCGTCTTAACTGGGCGGAACCATCTTGGACGAGAGCGACGTCGGTAGACGTTCCCCCAATATCCAGCGTCAATAAATTTTTATAACCCGCATTACCAGCAACCCAGATCGCGCCAGCAACTCCTCCAGCTGGGCCGCTCATCAGCAGATTAACTGGGTAGTTTGCTGCGCTAGAGGCCGATGCCAATCCTCCATCAGAACGTAAAATATTTAGTGTGACACCATCCATACGACTCTCAAGTTCTTCCTCTAAGTTACGTATATAGCTCTCTACTCTGGGTCGTACATAGGAATTAGTAACTGTTGTTACAGTTCGTTCGTATTCCTGCATCTCAGGTATTACATCAGAGGACAATGAAACTGGTATTTGGGGTAGCAACTCATTAGAAATTTCTCTAACCATTTCCTCGTGTACTGGGTTAGTAAACGAATTGATGAGGCACACAGTCAGAGCCTCAATATTTTGTGAAGATAGCGTCGCAAGTGATTCTCGTAAACTAGCTTCATCAAGCTCTTTTACAATAGTGCCGTCTGCACCTATCCGCTCTTGCGCTTCTATCGTTAACTCCAATGGCGCCATAGGTTCCGACTTTTGGTAAATCACCCATCCTCCTAAACCGCCTGGAACAAAAGATCGCGCTATCTGCAAAACTTGTTTGTAGCCTTCAGTCGTAACTAGCCCAACTTTAGCTCCCGTGCCAGTCAGAACAGTATTAGTCGCTACGGTTGTACCATGCATTACGTGGGTGATTTCAGAAAGTGCAACATTCGCGTTCGCGCAGACTTTTTCTATTCCGGCCAATACGCCTATTGAGGAGTCACTAGGAGTCGAAGGGACTTTGGCAGTATGAATTTCACCATTTTTCTCATTCAACAACAAAACATCAGTGAAGGTGCCACCAACGTCAACACCAAGACGATACGAAATACTCAAACTACGTTCCCCCTTTAAATTCACGAAGCTCATCATGACTCCTAGCCGATTCGCACTAAAGACGACAAAATAGCCTCTTTCGAATGTTCGTGGTAATCTTTCTAATCATAATCATAGCAGGCCTTGATAGAAAGGGGAGAAAACATGTCAGCCGAGTCTCAAACCCAACCTCAGACACAGCACTCAATGCTGGCTCCAACAGATCACGACGAGTTCGCAAGACAAGAATTTGTCAGATCGTACAAAGAATATCTTGTGCACAATGTCCATCAAGGCAATGAAAAACGTTACGAATCTAGCGTGAAACCAGCGTTTGAGAAAAAGCACAACCGACCACCCAAAGATCGATTTGAAGTTGCTAAAGAGATGACTAAAGATCCTTATTATCAGATGTTTAGCTCCTTACTCCGTACTAGCCAAGAAATGATGTGGTCATCCTGTCAATTGCCAGTCGAGCGAAACCTAGAAGAACTAAACGCCAAAGTAAATCAAGTAACAGACGGTGCTGTCAAAGGTTCTCTGAAACTTGATGAAAATTTGGCGACTCCCCGATACCATAAAGCCGTTGACATACATTGTCAGCCGGGCGGCTACCATAACGAATTCGCTGATAAAGACGCTTCTTCAGGTATGGTGTATGACAGAGCTGTGCATATTTATGCTATGGCCCAACTTGGACCTTATAATGACGATATTGGTGCTAGTATTATCATGTGGCTGCAAGAAAAATATCCGGATTTTAAACCAAAACGTATTCTCGACATGGGATGCTCTGTGGGACATAGCACTATACCTTATGCTGAGGCCTTTCCAGATGCAAAGATATACGGTATTGATGTTGCGGCGCCGATGCTAAGGTACGCTCATGCGCGTGCCGAATCTTTGAATGTCCCGGTACATTTTTCACAGCAGAATGCCGAAAAAACTAATTTCAAATCTGGTTCCTTTGATCTCATCGTTTCCCATATTCTTTTGCACGAAACTTCTGAGAAAGCGATTCATAATATCGTAAAAGAATGTCATCGATTACTAAAACCAGGTGGAATGATGGCACATGGCGAAACGCCTCCGTATAAAAATATGAGTCCGTTCGACGCGTTTATGCTCGACTGGGACACTAGAAATAATAACGAGCCTTTTTGGGCACGATCGCATGAAATAGATCTACATAAGCTATCGGAAAAAGCCAACTTTGATCCAAGTAAAAAAATCGAAGAAATGATTCCCAGCGCCCTCCAAGTAGCCCAAGCCCGACGTTCAGAGGTTTTTCAAGGGGGTGATTTTGGTGGAGGCGGTCTTTGGTTTGTATACGGAAATAAGAAATAAATTATGACGAGTAGAAAATTACAACGTAAAGCTCACGGTCAGCGACCGTACTTTTTCGATGACCCAAATGTAGATAAGTTGGTTTCCATGATCATGGGCCTAGCCGGAGAGGTGTCAGTGATGCATGACAGAGCGGACACTTTAGAAAGACTTTTACAGACGAAAGGACTCGTCACCCAAAAAGAAATACGTGAGTTCCAACCCTCAATCGAAATCATGGACGAGCGCGCTGCTTGGCGAAAGACATATCTGAGCGAAATCCTACGCATCATTGAGGGCGAGCTCGAAGGTACTGCGCGAGGTGATCTAGACCCTTACGAAAAAGCTGTCAAAACAGTCGAAGCGGACTAGTGCCAAGATTTTCAGTCAATTAAAGGCACCACTTCTTCCCCGAAGCGACGCACCCCCTCGACGAAATCAGGCCAGCTGAAAAGAATTCCCTCGATACCTGACTCATCACGTAATGACATTATCTGCCTTGCTATTGACGTCGGAGAGCCAACTATTACAGGTATTCCCATAAAAGCCATATTGCCTTCTTCAATACTTTGGTCCAGTGCGGACTGTAATTGATCGCTCGACCCTCCCTCATTGGTATCCAAGCTTGCACTAGCTAAAATATTTCGAATTGCACCAGTATCAGCTTTTCTTACAATATCTTCGGCCACACTCTTAGCTTTCTCATCAGTATCTTCAATAATCATATGATACAGGGCATAAATACCGACATTTCTATTATATTTTTCCGCACGATTTTGAATATCTTTAACGCCATTAATTAAATTAGATTTTCCAGTCAAAACAAATTGATGATCGGCGCTTTCCGCAACAAACTGTCTGCCGCGAGGAGATTGACCAGCACAGACTATCGGAATATCACCGGATGGTTGGGGGTATACCGTACAATCATCTAACGAAAAAAACTCGCCCTTATGAGAGCAGCGGCCGGTCTCCCAAAGAGTTTTTAATATTGTTAAATACTCTGAGGCGTAATCGTATCGACGCTCATAATGGCTATCCCCTGGCCACATATCCATCTGCAAATACTCAGCGCGATTCCAGCCAGTTACAATGTTCAAGCCACACCGGCCAGAAGAAATGTCATCAAGTGTTGCTACCATTCTGGCGACTACGGCAGGATGCTGGCTTAATAATGAAATTGAGGGGAATAAGCCGATCCTTTCGGTCACCGATGCCAGACCTGCCATTAAAGTAAAAGACTCTAAACAAGAGTCCCAATAACCTGTGGAGCCACCAAAACCCCTATACTTCATCATAGATAAGACAAAGTCGAGCCCCTGAGCTTCTGCTTCCAACGAGATCGCCTTATTGTGTTCAAAAGTCGGCTGGTAGATTGGACTACCTTCCGAAGGGATATAACCATTG
>CALJHG010000002.1 GCA_938075585.1 uncultured Gammaproteobacteria bacterium
TGAGTGCTTGCATACAGTGTTTCTGGGCAGAGCGGGGGAACGTAGGGAGTATTGAATCGTCTGCTGTGATGATTACGACTTCGGTATTTGAGACCGCTTCATCTGTACCATTCAGTGTATTCATGAAGCGGTGCTTTATGGCAAATGCCAACTCGACCCCGCCGGCTCCTCCACCAACTATACCAACGGTGCGTGATTGACCTTGATCAGAATAAGATTCGGAGTTTTTGAAATACTCATAAAAACTATTTATTGGCTTGACTGGCACAACAGATTCATGGCCATCAGGAATCTCTGCAGGTGACGAGCCAATGTCTAGACTAAGGATATCAAATGGTACCGGAGGTCTACCGTCACATAGGACAACATTTTTTTTTAGGTCGATTGCTAAAACTTCACTGAGAAAAAATCTACAATTCGCGAAGTGTGTCAGCGGATGAAGATCAATATGAACGTCATCAAATTTATAATGGTTTGCGATTAGCCCAGGCAGCATTCCAGAATATAAAGTTTGACTTTCTTTACTTATTAATGTCAGACGAGTCCCAGGTTCGGGCTTCATCCCAAAATTTCTGATCACCTCAATATGAGCATGACCGCCGCCGATAAGTACGATATCCGTATGTACACTATCTGTATTTAGCTTAGAACTATTCAATTTTTGATATCAGCATTATGTGTCTACAGTTCTCCAGTCCATCGGATTAGTGTGAGGTTTTGACCAAGTATTATCACTATTATTTACCGGATTATTTTCTATTAAACCCGCGTCATCAATTTCTTGCATTGCTTCTTTACTGAATTCAGCGCCTGGTGCATCTCCGGCAATGACAAACATTAAAACTGCGGGTTGGTCTCGAGGGCCGTCGGACACATTTTCAAACCGTCTTATGGCACCTGGCGGAAATGAAATTACGTCAAGCGGTTGCAGGTCTACATGTTGTTGGTTCCCACTTTCCTCTTCCCAACTTGCTCGCCAAGTACCGGTCATACAAATAAAGGTTTCATTTGTATCGTGATTATGCATCATGGGGCCTTTGCCAGGCAGTGCTTCGCAGTAACCTAGGTTGAAGCCTTCGCTGATCTTTATCGCGGACATTCTCGCTGCTGCGGCACCTACTGGAGAGACGATTCCATCTTTTTCATCGGCCGGTGGCTGGAAGCCAATGACGTTATATAGAACTCGCTGAGCACTTGGCATATAGCTATCAGGGAGACCACCATCGAACCCTTTCAAATCACTAAAACGTGCGACACGTTTCAGCATTTCGTCTTGGGTGGGATAATATCTTGGGATTTGTTCTTTAAAAGTCATAATATTCGCTCCCCTATTATATTCCTGCATTTACTCAGATTCGTTGGTTCTTAAAACTGCCCAGTTAATTTCAATCTTATCTTGTTTGCGTTTAAATTTGCATTATTATTACTAATGCAGCGGTTTCATCCTTTTATTTTATATCAGAAGATTTAATCAGACAGCGATTTGCGCAAAAAACACTATGACCAACTCTAATAATTTTAATATTACTCCCAGCAGTGATGGGTTCGGCGCAACTTTAAGGGGTATATTACTGAATGGTGAACTCTCAACGGCTCAAGTTACAACAGTAATAGACGCTCTAAATCAGTATGGTGTCGTGTCGTTCCCAGATCAAGATTTCACTCCTAGTAGCCTTGAGAACTTCAGTCGAAGGTTAGGCAAATTCGGGGATGATCCTTATGTCCAGTCTATGGAGGGATTTGAGCATGTGATTGAGGTCAGGCGCGATCCGACCGAGACTGCGCCGATATTTGGGAGCTTATGGCACTCTGACTGGAGTTTCCAAAAGGTACCACCAAGTATTACAGCGCTTTACTCTGTCGAAATACCACCACGCGGCGGTGATACTTTGTTCGCAGATCACCGTAGAGCTTTTGAAAGTCTGTCTCCTAAGCTTAAGCAGTTTCTCACTTCGCTTGAAGGTGTACACTCGGCAGGTCCCGCATACAGTGATACTGTAGGACTTTTCTCTAAGGATGATGATACTCGTTCAATGAAGATTCTGGTATCACCTGACGCGGACAATTTTGTTACTCATCCCGTTGTTCGCAGGCATTCACCTTCTGGGAGAGACGCTCTTTACGTTAACCATGTTTATACTACGGCGATAAAGGATTTGTCGCGGGACGAGAGTGATGTGATTTTAAAATTTTTGTTTTCTCACTGCACCCGAGAAGAATTTACCTACCGTCATGTATGGCAGCCGAACACTTTGTTGCTTTGGGACAACCGTTGCGTAAGTCACTATGCCGAAGGAGGTTACGAAGGGTACAGTCGCTTACTATATCGCACTACTATTGCTGGCGAGGTGCCTGTCGCCTCTGAAGGACTTTGAGCTATCCTATAGAGCGAGCTTGAATGCTTTTCGCTTAGAAATTCGATCATAGTACCGCTGGACGTTTTCTAGCGGCGTTATATCGATGAATTCCTGAGCAAGATGTATGCTATACCCTACACCAGTATCAGCCGCAGAGAACCCGCTTTGCAAAAGGTAATCATGTTCTGCCAGTACTGGTTCGAGTATTTCTAATGCGATAAATAGTCGCCGCGACTCAAGTTTTTGCACAACTTCAGATCTTTTTTCTGGGGCGATGAATACCTTCTGTTGCACTAACGATGCACCGTGTACCGCAATAGTTTCGGCAAAATGGATCCATTGTAACCATTGGATCCGTTCGGAATGACCGGGCGCACGATAAAGGTTTTCGTTATCATAATTTTCGCATAGATATTGACAGATGGCTCCAGACTCAAAAATGGTGCACTCGTTATCCCTTAAACATGGTACGCGGCCCAAGGGAGATATCCCTAAGTACTCCGGCGTTCTCAGCGCGGCCATACTAAATTCAATTTCGTGCAGCTTAAACTCAATTTGCATTTCGTGTAAAAGCCATAGTGAACGCATTGAGCGCGCTCCTTTGCAATGGTACAGCTCAATCATTAGTGTTCTGCTCTTATTTTATTACCGTCTAATTCTAGCAAATGTGATAGTTTTAAGCTCTACTCGTAACAACTGGAATATAGGTGAGGATAATTGGATGGAAGGAAAGCTAGAGGGAAGAACGGCCTTAGTAACAGGGGGAAGTAGGGGAATTGGTAAGGCAATTGCTGAGGGGTTTGCAAAAGAAGGTGCCCAACTAGTTATAAATGGTCGTGATATAAAAGTGCTGGAGGCGTCAGCTCAACATATACGCGAGACGTATGGTGTGCCTGTATTGCCTATAGCTGCGGACGTGACAGACGAATATCAAGTAAAAATGATGGTTGCCGAGGCAGAGGCGTTCGGACCGGTAGATGTTCTAGTGAACAATGCCGGTGTTCATATCGCATCTTCATTTTTAGAATATACTTTTCCGGACTTTAAAAATGTTATCGAAAGCAACGTGTACAGTGTTTTCCATGTGACTCAGGCTGCGTTAGTCAATATGGTCAAGCGCGAATATGGGCGAGTTATAAATTTGGCGTCAACCGCCGGAAAGTGGGGGTCGCGTAACCAAAGTGCTTACAATGCATCCAAGCACGCGGTTGTCGGAATTACTCGGTGTCTTGCGCTTGAAATGGCACCACATAATATCCTAGTAAATGCGATTTGCCCTTGGGTTGTTGATACCGACATGGCTAAAGGGTTTATCAGTGAGCATTCAAAGGCGTTGGGTGTCGGACCGGAAGAACTGGCTGAAAGAATGAATGCATCCACCCCGCTGGGACGTTTGATTAAACCGCGCGAGGTGGCCGGTCTCGCTGTGTACCTCGCAAGTGATGATGCATCGTATATAAATGGGCAGGCGTGGACCGTGGACGGCGGTTACACCATGATATAAGGGGTTTTCCGATGAAACTATCTTATAGCAATAGGGTTGATAATTGCTTGTACCGACCCATAAAGTCTTGGTTGTCCGAGCACAAAAAGAAATTCTGAAGCCCCGTCTTTTGCGAGAGCTCGAGTATCCATATTTTCAAGTAAGTAGATTCCATTCTTTGTGAGCATCTCCTGATGAACAGGGAAAAATTCTCCCTCTTGCTCAAATGGGATTACTTCCACCCCATAGGTGTCCGAACCCACGGCTACTATCTTCCTGCTAGCTAAGTATCGCGCTCCGTCTTTGCCTAATCCAGGTTCTCCTTGCATAAATTGCTCGCTATCAGTTTCACTGACGTTCAGCCATCCGGTGTGAAAAAGGACAACATCCCCCTCTTTTATCTTTATTCCGATAGCGGCTTCTGCAGCGCGAATATCTGCTTCGTTAAAGCTTGTTCCCGCTGGTAGTATCTTTTTGCCTTTTAGCTTTGCCATGTCGAGTAAAACACCTCTCGTTACCATTGGAGGAATCTGCGATGTAGAAAATTTGGTAAGCCCGTTTACTTTAACGAACTCACTTGCGTGAATATTGTTGTAGTAATGATGATTAATCCCGACATGACCGAGACCATCTATTTGACTTCCGATTCCCACGTAACTATGAACTAGATCATCATTCCCAGTAACTTTGTTTGTACCCACTGGTGTACCTAAGCCGTCATCTAGTTGCAAAACAGTCATCTGATATGTCCTCGACCCATAGGCCGGAGAGTCTGGTCCTGTTTCTACTCCCAACGCATATGTTTGACCTAATTTCACAAGCTTGCTCGCACTAAGTACTGACTCACTATTAAGTCGATTTACGGCGCCTAATGTGTCATCTGGCCCAAATTCAGATGGCGGAACTTCTTCGGCAATTCCGCAATGGATGGAGCCTAGGCCGATCAATAAAGCAAATAATTTTGAAATATTCATTGTTCCCCTCACAGTACTTTCCCGTGCTTGCGCGACTTTTTTAATATTTACGTATACTGATCAATTTCACAAGTGGTTATCTTAGAATTTATGATAAATATTCATGTAAAGCTTATCGCAATGGGGCTTCTTTGGGCGAGTTCTTATCCGCTGGGACGGTATCTCGCAGTCTATGATGCCCCTCAAGTGATAACGGCTTTTCGGGCATTAGTGGCATTTGTGATACTTGCGCTGGTCGCGCATTTTCGGGGTCAATTAAAGATAAAGTGGACCAGGCAACTTGCCTATCAGATTATTTTACTTGGAGTGTGCGGATTCTGTATCCATAATTTCTTGATGTTCTCTGCACTTGAGCATACGCATGCAGGCACAGGCGCCGTGATTAATGGGGCAATTCCGGTGCTAGTGATCTGCGCTGACTATTTATTTTTCAGACATAAGGTAAAGCGTAACGCAGTGATCGGAATTATGCTCAGTTTTCTAGGTACTATCATTGTTGTCACCCATGGTGATTTATTCGGTGTTTTTAGCAAAGGAGTAGGCCTTGGAGAGGGATTATTTTTGATTGCGATCTTGGGTTGGACCGGGTATACGATTTTTGGTCGCGCTCCACTGGCCTTATATCCAGCGCTAACCATTACAGCATACAGTTGCTTAGCTGGTGGGATTCTCATGCTCCCTCTAGTTATATCGGATCTTCCAGCAGTTTTCAGACTTTTGGGTGATGGGAAAAATATTTTAATATTAACTGCGCAAGGCATTCTAACTATGGGCGTAGGATTTCTTTGGTACTACGAAGGGATACAGAAGCTAGGACCTGCGACGGCATCAGTTTATTTGAATCTTGTGCCAGTGATGGGTGTTGTTTTAGCACTACTTCTTTTGGGCGAAATTCCGAGAGTTGATTTACTAGTAGGGGGTAGTCTTGTAGTCGGGGGACTTCTTTTGGCAAGTCGCAATGGGTAAGTGATGCTGAAATTAGGCAGACTATGCCCCTCCACTCAAAAGCAACCTTAGTCCCATAAGTCATGAAGCCAGCTTTCTATGCTTGAAAAATGCGTAGAAAAAGTTTGGACATCATAGTGACTTGCCGCCGGCACATTTGAAAAACTAATTTTATAGCCTTTGTCTTTCGCATCATCATACTTGGGTACAAAGCGTTTATAGTCAAACACTTCATCATTTTGTGAGAGAAGTAAGTGTACTGGAGAAGGTGGATTCATTTCGCCAGAGGGAAAGCCTGCTAATGCTATTCCTGCAGAGAAAATATTTGGGTAGCTGTTCAAAAAGTGAAAGGTACCTAATGCCCCCATGCTGTAGCCGCCGATCACAATTTTCGCAGGGTTGTTATTATACACTTCTTGTATGGACTCTATGAGAGTCATAATAAATGATTCATTCTCTTCAGTATGCCACTGCCCATTGATTGATTCAGGAGCTACTAGTATCGCGTTATATTTTCGGAAGACGGGGAGAAACATATTTTCCAAAAGTGGCCTTCCATAAAAGCGTGTAGGTTGCCCCGCATAATGTAATATGAAAATCAGCGGCGGTTGCTGTTTAAGCTTATTCTCTCCTGGAAGATAGATGGTTGCTCTGGCGCTCCTTTGGTCGTCCGATTCAAGTTCGATATCGTGGATCTTGTCGCCTTCTCGAGGTAGCTCGCGCTGAATCACTACAGATGAAAACATTTGTGAGAAGGTCTCCATGTCACAATTAATTGTATTATCATATACGAAGGGTGTTTAAATTTTCTACCGAAATCAAATTATAAAACTGACCGTTTAGATTGTTAGTCGGAGGAGGTAAGCCGTGGATCAAATATGTAGCGTTGCGGTAAGTTCACTCGTAAATAGACGCCATCAGATTACCTGTCTGTCGAGCTCGAATTTTTATGACGCCACGGTAAGGTGTAGTGTCGATCCGAAGAGTTTTGGTGACGAAATCATTGGTCGTATTATCAATGGAAAATGTAGTATTGCATTTGATAACCCCGACAACGATCGTCAATATTTTTTTCTTGAATCGGCGTCTGGTGGATCGCTTGTGTGTGCGCAAAGAAACGTTCTTTTGCAAGGCAGTGTCAATTTTAGAGATATAGGTGGCTACCTAACCGAGAGTGGGAAGCGGATTGCGTGGGGTAAGATTTTTCGGTCCGGTCATCTATCCAACCTCACTGCGCTTGGCAAAATAGCTTTTGCCAAGCTCGATGTTGGTTTGGTTGTTGATTTTCGTCTCTCAGAGGAAAAAGCTAGTGAAAATGCCCAACTTCCGGGAGACCCTACTGTTTGTCAACTTGGGATAACTCCTGGCATAGGAACTGCACATTACTTTCATGACTTGTTCGCAACAAAGCCGAGTGAAATTGATGTAGTGGAGGCGATGCAGGAGATGATGAGGTATCTGGTAACTGATAATATTGAAGCGTACAGCCAACTATTCCAACTATTGTTGCACTCCGATAACTCAGAAGTTTTGCTCAATTGTTCTGCAGGTAAAGAACGAACTGGGCTCGGCGTCGCGCTTCTTCTTGAGTGTTTGGGAGTGCCGCGTGAAACCGTGCTATATGACTTTATGCTTTCAAAGAAATATTTCCCCGTCGGAGACGAAATTGACCGAGTGTTGCAAAAATACGGGGTCTCGAATGAAAATGGAGAGGGTGTTAAGATTATTATGCCGCTGCTTGAAACACGTGAGTCATATTTAAATGCAGCATTTGACTATATCGACAAATATTATGGCTGTACCAAGGCATTTGCTAAGCAATGTCTAGGTTTGGGCGATGTTGATTTCGTCATGCTGCAAAATAAATATACAGATTAATAAGGGGGAAGCCGATGTCTAAGCTTTATGTCGATACCGATAAATATGGCTATTTGTCCGAGTTCGCTTCGGTTGAAGCGTACAATTGTGCCATTAAAGATGTAGTCAGAAAACGCTTTGAAGAATCCGACGTTGGATGGGAGGAGTTTGTCTTTGGAGTGGGTGAGCAGCTGATCTCGAAGGATGACATGCAAGCTATTGAGGATAAATTGCTTGCGTTGGGTTATCGTTTCGAACCTTCCGCGATGTCCTCTCCATTGGAGAGACCGGATGCGTATAAAGACTCAGGCTTATCAAATGAAGACTTTTGTTTTGAGCACAAGGAAGCAACTATCGGAGAGATTGAGACCAACGGACGGGAGTTAAGAGGTTCCGGAGACAACGTGGTAAATCATGTAGCAAATTTGAACGGAATTGCGCGGTACGTGAGGACCAGTGATAAAGTACTAGAATATCTAAAAGATGGTGTTCCTGAGGAGACTATTGCAATAGTTGATGACTCCGGTGGTACTCTGACGGCGCCGATACTTGAACAATTTAAGGGCGTGTTGTGTGCTGGAGGAACCACTCGTTCTCACTTGGCGATCTTGACTCGAGAATATAATATTCCCTGTTTGATGAACGTAAACTTAAACGGGATCAAAACGGGCGAGTTAATCGAGGTGGAGGTGACGGCTCCATCTAAGACCGCCGACGATTATTCCAGTGGCACCGACGTGACGGCTAGAATATGGCGCTTACACAACTAATCTGTATCACACTGGATGAACTTAGGGAAAAATCGGAATGATTAAAAATGAAATTAGTTATGCTCAATTACTTGAGACTAATAATCTTATCCAACAGAACTCTGATGAAACATACTGGCTTTGCGCCACTCGGACTGTTCAGGAGTCAAAAATATTTCCTGTTTCGGCCTATATATTATTTTCTTACTTAAATTGCTTTTATCGATATCCTGAACTCCTGAAAAAAATAGAAGCTAACATGTCAGCTGAAGAAGTAGGGGATAGAGCAAGAAATACGGGAGTAAAAATATTAGCGTGGACCATTCCTTGTTTTTACCTTCTTGGTCGAGAGATGCTGATAAACTGGGGAGTCGTTAAGCCGACAGATGCCGTTGAAGATGTTGTTTACGTGATGGATTTTTGGAAACGATTCCAATTGTCGTGGCATCGCAATAATGGTGGCCTAACTAATCGTCAGAATGGTCATCGAGCTCAAATTTTTCCAGAACAGAAGTTGCAAGTTTTTCATGCGGATGCTTTTGAATGTGTCCCAGGCGATGAGTTACACAATTCTGCACAAGAATTTATGGCAACGATTGCGCAGTATGGCTTTTTGGTGTCGTGTGAAAGTCGGTTGACTATTCATAACCACGGTCCGTACAAAGTTTCTGAAAACCGGGAGATGTTGGTCAGAGACTTTCGCGAGTTAGCGGAATATGACTTCCCCTGGTTGGATGGCGTAGCCAAAGATCTGTTATACAACAATTTGACTGTAGCAATGATAGTCGAGGATACCCACATCACATTACTTGATGATTGGGGATCTTTCGAAGCAGAGCCTGAATTAAAGTCTGAACATATTCGAGCTGTTGGCCTATGGACGGCCGATAATCTTACTGATGGACATCAGCCAATAGGCATGGATAGTCCGGAGCAATTAACTCAAACTTTCATAGAATTAACTGCCCAAATTAAAGTAGCTACAACGAAGTTATGGGAGCAGATGGCTGGTTGGAGTAGAGACCAACAAATGGACGCAGGCGCCTTGAATTACTTCGCTGTGCCAAAAGAGTTAGCACATATTGCGGGCTGCTATGAGTCAAGTGACTGGATGATGATTGATGACCGCGCTGAACGTTTTCGTCCACTGTTAAACGACGAGTATGGAAATCTGTTCCTCGGGGAGTTGGTGGGGTTGATCACTCAACCCAGCCAACAAGCGCACGCATACACTATGGCGCAACACACAGACAAAGCCACCAAGGGGTTGAGTTTTATTCCTTACTCTGTTTTACAGGATGAGCCATACACCTCTGGAGTGGGGCCGATTACTGGCGGGGTCACTAATTTAGAGCCTAAACAAGATCGTTATAGAACGTCCGAGGGTGTTTTGTCGGAATCCGAACTCAATGAACGTTGTAAGGAGTTTACTATGACTGCGTGCACCGAGGAGTTCCGATTGCTGTGTTCTGACTGGGTGAAGTACCATTTTCGCGACGACAAGGCTGATCACTTATTTGCGATTGAGCAGAAGCATTCTCGTCTTTTGAAAGGTAAGGGAGCCTCTTTATCTCGCGATGACATAGAAGCTTTACGTAACAAATAAAAATGAGTATTGAAGGAATTAATATGACACAAGTTTCTGATATTCACGCGGTCTTGCATGCTGTAGCAGTTAAAAAAGGTGCTGAAAATAATATGGTTCGTGCACTTACGCGATTGCCAGAAGAACCTTTTAGCCTAGCCTTGGAACATGCCTTACTGGCCGATAAAGTTTCTGAGGTTGAAGGCAAATACTTTCTGACTGCAGTAGGTCATATGATAGTTGGGGCAGAGTATTCTCGCTATTATGGTGGTCTTCGCGCCGACTCGAAGTTCTTAGATGAGTACGAAAAATTTGAAATCATTAATATTGAATTGAAATCTGTGATCACTTCTTGGCAAATGATTGAAGTTGCTGGTGCATTAGTTGCGAATGATCACAGCGACGGGTCCTACGACTCGGAAATTATCGATCGCTTGGGAGAACTGCATGACCGATTCGAGTCTATTTTAGATGGCATAACTAAATTCGTTCCCAGGTTTGTGTTTTACCAGGAAAAACTTTTAGCAGCGCTCGAGTCAGCGGAGGATGGAAGGATCGAATGGGTCAGCGATGCTAAAATAGAAAGTTACCATACTGTTTGGTTTGAAATGCATGAAGATTTGTTAAGGATAGTTGGGCGAGAACGCCCAGAATAAAGTCAGAAAGGTTTAAATTAATGTCTAGACTAAATGGAAAAATTGCTTTAATAACTGGGGCTGGAACCGGTATTGGACGCGCATGTATGCAGCTTTTTGCCAAAGAGGGGGCTTTCGTATTTGGTGTCTCTCGGACGCAGTCTAATCTTGACGACACTCTGGGTTTGGTTACCGCTGGAGGAGGAAATGGCTCTGTATTCAGCGCGGATCTTTCGGATGCCTCGCAAGCCGAGACAGTTGTTGAAAACTGTATTACCGAGAATGGTAAAATTGACATCCTACTTAACGCCGCTGGTGTCGGTTATAATTTGAGAGAAAGTAGTCAAGGTTCTATGGATCCTATCGACACGACTCCGATAGAGAAATGGAAAGAAGTAATGGCCTCTAACTTGGACAGTTTATTCTATGTGTCAAGGCTAGTGATACCTCAAATGAAGCGACAGAAATCTGGTTCTATCGTTAATATTTCGAGTATTTTCGGTATGGGCGGCGCGCCGGATGCCCACACATACACAGCTACGAAAGGTGCCATCATTAATCTCTCAAAATCGATAGCAGTGGCTTATGTGGACGATGGAATACGATGTAACGTAGTGGCACCTGGATTCGTTGAAACACAGATGGTCGAAAGTGTGATCCCAGATTTATTTTCCGCAGAGAACCCTAAGCTTATCTCTCCAATGGGACGACCCGCGACACCACAAGAGGTAGCCTACGCGAGTTTATTCTTCGCATCCGAAGAGTCGTCCTACTGCACGGGTTCAGTGCTCGCTGTGGATGGAGGGGCTACAGGAAGAGCATAGACTCTAGCTTGCATTCCGCAGTTTTTCTGTAGCAGTATTATCGATGCTTAGACTCTCGTCCTCGATGCTACCTTTCAGCACAACTCCGTAGGTCTCTTTAGCTCGCTCCATAGTTTCCCATTTTTCTCGAACATCTTTTAGAACCCGAGCCGGATCGCGGTGTCTCGGCTTACCATACCCACCGCCCCCAGTATCAGTTCCCCTTATAAATTCTCCTGGGGCAAGTTCACACTCGATGACTCCCGCCAATTGTTCTTCTGTACCATCTTTCTTTACACGCCAGGTGGTCGCTAAAGGCCCTGATTCGCCACCGTTTACTCCTTTCGGCGGAAAATGTTGTCCATCACAGGCTATAACTACGGTCATTTTATCTTTGCGAGGACCATAAATTACTTCGGCGCCGGGTGCGCCTCTAAATTTTCCAGCGCCACCTCCGCCAGCTATAACTTTGAGAGATTTGAACATTATTGGGTATTTAGATTCGTCAACTTCCACGCTTCCCCGATACATCCGACCGGCAGCTACGGGCAACCCAAAATTTAGCCATCCATCACTTTCGGGACTCGCAGGACCTCCATTTACAATTAGCCACTCTTGGTTAATATAGTCACTATTACCCGATCTCCAGTCTTTACCTGAGATCACACCTGCCGCAGCCCCCATACCAACGCCACCTTCCGCTAGGCCATAGTTTTGTCCTAATTGCGAAAATGCTGCTTGGGTTGCATTTAAAACTCTGTCAGACATATTCGTTGTGGCCATGGAGGCACTGTGTGGGAATTTTGGGTTACCGGTAATACAGCCGTCTCGGAGTTTAACGTTAACTCTGGAAAAGCTTCCCCCGTTCACGGGTACTTCTTCTAGACAATTAAACACCCCTGCCATAGCTGTACTTGTGGCTGTCGCTACGGTCATATTTAAGCCAAAATCTTTATTATCTTCGTTTTTTGTTAAATCAACTTCGATCATGCCTTCCTCAGAATTGATATCGACATCTACCCGGATATCTAAACCTTTAGGAAGCACCTCTCCTAAAGGGTCATGATGTCCCATACTCGTGAGTTTACCGCTAGGCATTTTTTTAATAGCTTCAGTGGTGCGCGTCGCCGAATAAGCGAACCAGTCACGCATGAATTGTTGGATTGTCTCGATACCATATCTCTCAACCAGTGCGATTAACCGTCTTTCACCAATTCGAGCTGCACCTATTTGAGCTAAATAGTCGCCGTACCATTGTTCTGGCACGCGTATACGGCGTTGACACATCCTTATTATGTCATCAACATCTTTATAGTCTTTCTGTATTCGTACACATGGGAAGATCAAAGCGCCTTCTTCGTAAACGTCCCTCGCATAGGCATGATAAGTGCTTGGTATAGAGTTGCCACAGTCAGCCATGTGCGCTTTAGCACAAGTCGTGAACAGGTGAACGCCATCAACAAAGACAGGGGCCATAATCATGTGATCAGCAGCGTGAGTGTTGCCTAGGTACGGATCATTATGCAGGAACGCATCACCCGGAGTTAGGTCTTTGTGCAATTCTGTCATTGTCTCTCCTTGCAAAGGACTTCCGAAGATATGTATTGGGAGTCCGTCGCCGGGGCAAAGGAGTTCGTTATCCGCGGTAATAATTGAGCAGGAGAAATCGCGAACTACTGCAAGCACTGCAGAACGCGCGGTTCTGAGTAGTGTATTAGTCATTTCAGCCACAATAGCGTTGATTCGATTGGACAACACTGCCATATGAACAGGATCCATTTCATAGGTAGTTTTAGCTGTGTTTCTATTCATACTAAACCGTGCTCCGATGGTGTTAAAATATATCTTCCTCCAGAGCTCACTTTTACATTGGCTCCGGGGTTTATGACTAGGGTTGATGTAGGCTCTTCTATTATAGCCGGACCGTCGATAGACACGCCGATATTTAGAGCACTTCCCAGATAGATGGACGTGTCGATAGGCTCTTTACCAAAATATGCTTTCCGTATTCTGTCTGCCGCCGCTCGATTCTCAGTATCAGATCTTGGTGGTTCCAGAGAGGGTGCTTTCACGTCAGCGATAAGCCTACCACGCCAATTTAAACACTCCACTGCCTGGCCTATATCGGTGATCGCAAAAACTCTTTCATGCATGTTATGGAAGGCTTCAACCAGAGCATCAACATCCTCCGGCCCGTTAAAAACACCAGTCTCAATCTCTACCTCCAATTCCCACACTTGAAATCGATAACGTGCTTCTACGAAATAACGTTTTTTTATCTCAGAAATACCGCGCGACTTTAAGTTACTGGCAAACTGATCTAATTGTTTATTAATCGAACTCAACGCCGCGTTCACGCCATCAAAATCGAAGGCATCTGTGACCGTTATTTTACTGGCACCGGTCTCAGTTATGATGTCGGAGAATTGCATCCCAGATGCACTAAGTGCCCCGGCTGTTCGCGGTATGAGCACATTACGACAGCCTAATTCTGCTGCGATTGGTGCGATTCCTAAACCACCAGCTCCGCCTCCTGCGACGAGTGTAGAGTCTGCAGGATTGATTCCTTCGTTTACAGTTAACTCTTTTATTGCTTGTATCATATTTTCGTTAGCCACAGCTATGATGGCGAAGGCAGTATGTTCGATCGACTCATTTAGCGCCTCAGCAAGTGGCTTTATAGCTTTTCGGGCCGCGCTTTCGTCTAAATGCATCCTTCCGCCAAGAAAATGTTTAGGATCAATATAGCCTAAAGCCACTGCTGCATCAGTGACGGTTGGTTCTAATCCTCCGAGACCATAGCATGCCGGTCCCGGCTCAGAGCCCGCCGATCTTGGCCCGACTTGCAGCAGACCCCCAGTATCAACCCAAGCGATAGAGCCACCGCCGGCACCGATGCTATGCACCGCTACTGACGCCATGCCCAGATTATCACCGGTCCATTGGGGGCCAAGCCACGTATCTCGGGTGAATTCCACTTGGCCGTCTCGAACAAGGCTTACATCAAATGTCGTACCTCCAGCATCACATACGATTACATCTTCAGCTAATTCTTCCGCAGCTACATATGCTAAGCCAGCTATTGGCGCCATTGCAGGCCCAGATTTAACTAAAAATATTGGTTTTAGAACCACATCTGAGAGGTGCATGACACCTCCAAAAGAAGTGCTGACTAGTATGTCATTTTCATAACCCGCGTTTCTCAGGTCTTTCTCTAATGTCAGGAGGTATTCTTGCATCAACGGTTTTAGAGATGCGTCTATCGCTGTTGAAGATGCTCTCCGATACTCACGAAGAATGGGATTGATTTCACTCGACAACGTATAAGGTACGCCTGGCAAGAGCTCTTCAATTAACTCTCCAACACGTTTTTCATGAACAGGGTTAGCTATCGACCACAAGAGACAAACAGCGATTGCCTCTATTTTTTTTGTTTTAAATTCTGTCAATAACCGGCGCACTGCCTGTTCATCAAGTGGACACTCGATTGTTCCTTCGGCACTAATTCTTTCTGGTATCTCAAATGT
This sequence comes from uncultured Gammaproteobacteria bacterium, assembly GCA_938075585.1. Classification (GTDB taxonomy): domain Bacteria; phylum Pseudomonadota; class Gammaproteobacteria; genus UBA4457. Next base: position 14,916 of record CALJHG010000002.1, read on the forward strand.
CAGACTTCTAGGAATATAAGGATCGGGATACTCCATTCTAAGATTATGTGTTTCTGCCTTACCTCCTTCTTTTAATAACAGGGTATCTGGGAAGCCTTCCGTACTCAGAAAAGCTGTTCGCGCTATTTTCCTCTCTACTATTCCGTTAGTAGCTCTGGTCGTGCCGTATATAAATACCGAGGTGCTTGCCACTAACTCCGCAACAGATATCTTCAACTCTTCACAGGCCACTTCCAATCCTGCCGCGATGCTGGAGAAAGCTCTTTTCTTATCGGTTAAGGCTTTACCGACTGTGAATTGTCCGCCTTCATCAGTGACAACCACGTCCGTGAAAGTTCCTCCAGTGTCCACGGAAATTCTATACTTCATTATGGCTCCTCGTTATAGTGTCGGTTCGTTAGATAAACAGATTTGATTATGGTTGTAATGTATTGGATAGCGATATCGCGTGCAACCTGTATTGGTTGTCGTCCTAACACTTCTGTTCGCGCGTCCTTCGGGATAGAGTGTTAGATCGCTAAATTTTTTGTCCACGTGCAGGTCTGGCGAACAGACGTTAAGATTTTGGATGCTAAACATGGAAATTGATCGTAAGAATTATCTTATTCTCGAGGAACTTCAGCGAGATGGCCGACTCTCTAATAAGGAGTTAGCCCAAAAAATTTGTTTGTCTGAGTCTGCGACTCTTCGACGTGTAAAATTACTAGAAGACACCGGCGTGATAGAGGGTTATTTCGCACGAATTAATCCAGTTTTGGTTGGAAAGACAGGCATTGTTTTCGCCGAGATATCATTGGTAAGCCAGAAGCAAGAGGAGTTAGATATTTTCGAGAAGGCCGTTAAAGAAGTGCCAGCGGTAATTGAATGCTATCTACTAGCTGGTGAATTTGATTACCTCCTGTCGCTGGTAGTCAGTGATTCGGCTGATTATGAGCGGATACACCACGATCAATTAACTAAATTACCCGGTGTGGCGAGAGTTA
>CALJHG010000003.1 GCA_938075585.1 uncultured Gammaproteobacteria bacterium
CAAAGAAAAAAGCAAGCGCTAAAAAAACCGTTGTTAAAAAACCCGTAACAAAGAAAAAAGCAGCCGCTAAAAAAACCGTTGTCAAAAAACCCGTAACAAAGAAAACAGCAAGCGCTAAAAAAACCGTTGTCAAAAAACCCGTAACAAAGAAAACAGCAAGCGCTAAAAAAACTGCCTCGAAGGAACAGATAGTCGCAAAAAAACTTACCAGAAAAAAATCACGTAGTTCTTTTAAAGCGAACCTGGCGCAAGCAGTCCAAAGTAAGACCGAGAAAATTACAAATGCAAAGGGATTTTCGCGAGGAAAAGGGTTAGATTTAGATAAGATAGAACTCCCTAGCGGCTACAGACCGACAGCGGAAGAGGAGCATATGAACCCATCCCAACTGCTCTATTTTCGTAATAAGCTTCTTGCGATGCGCGAAGAACTTATTGGAGAGTCTGAGCAAACCATTCTCGGCCTGAAAAGTGAGACTCGTGATATTGGTGATGACGCTGAACGAGCAAGTCGGGAAACAGAAAATATTTTAGAGCTCAGAAACCGAGACAGAGATCGGAAAATGCTGGCAAAAGTCGGTGCAGCGCTTCGTCGTATCGAAGAAGGAACCTACGGCATATGTGAAGACACAGACGAGCCTATTCCTGTGGCAAGACTAGATGCTCGCCCACAAACGACACTCACCTACGATGCCCAAGAGCGAAGAGAAATGCTCCAACGGCAATATAGAAGTGAGCGATAGTAATCATATAGGTTTACGCGTTCTCTTGGTAATCCCACTGTCGCCATGCATCTAAAAGAGGGAAATATAATCCGAGCTTTATTGGTCCCGGATTTATATTATGCATGATATTCGCATAGTGATTTAACTTTGATTTATAACGCTGCTCCTCCGAGTCTAAGTATTCAGATAACCCACCCCCTGAGTGAGCACCCGTCTTATAATCGATGATCCAACGCACACCCGCACTGTCAATAAAGGTCCTATCTAACACGGCGGTCTGTAATGAGCCGTCTGCCAGCTCGCAAGACAAAACCAATTCAGAGTCAGCCAGTATATGGTCTTCGGAAAAGATCCAACTCCCTCTTTCACTGAATAACGAGGTTTCTAGAGCCTTCATGACTGATTTGACCGCAAAAACTAAGTCATTATTAGCAACGCCGAGCGACTTTAGCTGATTTTTGGCGAAAGGTTCGGCTGCTTCAATTAATCTATCAAGTGACCTCCTCCTGAGCATATTTTTACTTAATAGCTCTAACATTCGATGGATAACCGTCCCAATCTGCTTAGCTAAATCACTTGCCCAGTCGAACTCTATTGATTCATCATGACGCGGGTTGATCGCCTTATAATATTGATTGTAGTCAGGTAGTGTCTCTGGAACCGCCCTAACCACCCGGAGGTTTCGGTCTTCCTGAGCACGATCCTGTATTTCCACCGCGGAAATCCATTTTTTTTCAGCTGATTCATCAAACACCGGACCTAATGTTGGCCACAGTAACGCCAGGAGCGATCCTGCGCTAGGCTTCCAGACTTGATTTTTTTTATCTTTATTAGCATGACCAAGCAGATATACTTTTGTCTTCGCTCTAGTAAGGACAACATAAAGTAACCTAGCTAGTTCCGCTTGCTTCGCGCGGGAATCAGAGTAATGCAAATAATCATAAAGTTTATTCTCCGTGTTCGGTGCGCCGATAGGCGCAAGCAATAACGTTGGTAAATTCGATTCTCCGTAGTTCTGCTGCCAATGCAAGAGAGGCTTCGTTCCAGGTCTCACACCAGAGCCTAAACCCGGAATAATGACGTGCTCAAACTCGAGGCCCTTGGCCTGATGCATAGTCATAACCTCAATTGAATCACCGTGAATATGGGCTTTGCCTTCTGAATAATGATGCGCCACGGCAGAGCGAAGTCTCTGCGGCGTGAGCAAAATACCCTCAGCTTCCAGGCGAGCCAATATAGTGAAAAACTTTTTAGCATCAGATAGACTCTGCTCTCCACGAAATATTGACGGTCCCCCTAGTGCTAGCCAACATTCCTGAACTACTCGACTAAAAGGTTTCTCCGCGCTTTCCGCCATCGCAAGGTTAAAAATCGAGCAAAGTCGTGCTACTCGATTTCCCTGCTCTCCTGATACTAGATTTTGCTCAACCGATAGACCAAGTGCATCTAAAAAAGTAGAACACATTACTGAAAGCTGATGTAAAGTCTGAAGACTTAAACCGGCCCATGGCGCTCTTAGTAAAGCCAACCAAGCCATCCTATCGCCCAAATGCTTCAAAGCATTAGTCAGAGACGTTAGATCTTTGATCACCGGTCTACTTTCCAGTAACTCAAGTTCGCGATTAGATACACTTATTTTTGCGGAAATCAGCTGACGTGAGATCTGCTTTAAATGTGCTCTACTGCGAACTAGTATCGCGATCGATGCTCCAGGGCTGTGTTCTCGAATAGATGTAATTATTTTAACTACCTGATCGGCTTCATTTTTTTCACTTTTCTCAAAAAAAGGGTAGAAAGAAAATGGATTTCCGCTCTCAACGCGACTAGCTTTCTGCGCTTCAAAGTAATTTTCACTTTGCCCTGCCTCTCGAACTATCAGCGGAATTATTGTGTTCACCCAGTGCACTAGCGAACCTTGCGAGCGAAAATTTACGGACAATGATAATAATTCTACACTCATATTCCCGATAAAACCGGCATCTGCGACCTGCTTGAACAAACCAACTTCGCTCTGCCGAAATCTATAAATAGACTGCATCGGATCACCAACTAAAAATATACTTTTCTGTCCACCATCCATCCAACCGGCAATTAAACGACGTACTAATTCAAACTGGGTCACCGAGGTATCCTGAAACTCATCGATTAGGAGATGATTTATTTGGTAGTCCAAACTTAGTGCTAAATCCGTTGGTTTATCCTCATCTCCTAGTGCGTCCAAGGCGGCCATAGAAAAAGCGGTAAAGTCGGTACGGCCAGTACGATCAGACAAAACTATGAAATGAGCTGCAGCTAAAAGTAATAGCTTGACTAGCGAATCAGTTATTTCCCAGTCTTTTTCACCGTAAACGTCAAGCGGTAAAGCTAGGATTTCTCTTAACGGGCTGGCCTGTGTCACTAAAGTATTCACAACATGTGTCCATCTCTCCTTCATTTGTTTAGCATCTTGTGGGTGCTTAGTTGGAAAGCCGATCTTGATATTCGCAGATTTTCTGAGAGCGCCAGCTTTAGTCATAAATAATTCCAGCATAGTTTGCCACTGCCGCAAATCTGCTTGTTTATGAGTAGGAAAAGACTTTATTTGAGAAAGGTAACTATCTTGTAAATTGCCGGCAGCATATTTGACAAGGCTTAACATCTCACTCTTTGTAGATTCATCTAATTGGTCTGATATTAATGCCAGTTTTGAACTAACGAACTCACTATACCCCTTCTTGAAAGCAATTCTGTCCTGCGTTTTAGTTACAAAACTTAACCACTGATCCCTTTTAGGGAGCATCTCAGCTATTAAGCCTTCTAACTTACCCCAATCGTTGTCAAAGTAAGCAAGAGCTTTCACAACCGTAGAGTTCATATCCGTCGCTCCAATCTCTTCACATGCAGATCTCGCCGCTTGCTTATATAGTCGTGAGCGACTGAAATTATCTTCAATAGTTGTGAGTCCTGCCATACCAGACATCATAGGCATCTGTCTTACGATGTTTCGACACAAGGCATCAATGGTCAACACTCTTAGTCGGGACGGGTGACGAATAAGATCCCATCCCCTTCGTTGATCGTTCTCTAACGCGATGACTGCCAGCTCATAGGTATCTCGATCAACCTGCTCTATTGGAGGAACTCCTGACTTGGCAGTTAATAAGGCTTCGGTAACCCGATCTCGCATTTCTTGCGCGGCCTTCCGAGTAAACGTTACGGCGACGATCTCCTCAGGATGTTCTGCTACCCCTAGTAAACGCAAAAATCGACGTATGAGCACCGTAGTCTTACCTGAGCCCGCTGGTGCTCTCACTAAAAATGATCGACTAGGGTCAAGCGCAGTCTGACGAACAGCGAGGTCTTCCAAAATCATGGGGCAACCTTACTTTCTAATTCGCCCGTAGCAACTTCTACTAGGGAGGACGCTCCTTGTTCACAGTAAGCACAGGTGTTCCTCTCATCTATTTGAGGGACGGCGATACCACCTAATATCTCTTCCGCAAGAATTTTTATATCTTGCTCCCAACGATTAGTCCACTCGTCCCAATCCTCCGCCGGAGGATCGCTAGCCGGAACCTCGATCCAGCGGGGCTTCACGGTATTTACATGTGCGAATGCGATACTAGTTGCAGAATATAAAGGATGAAAAATTGCGTACATCGGTAGCTGAGGTGCCGACAGTCGCGGCCCTACCCAATCACTTCGGGAGCATGCTCCTGTTTTATAGTCAACAATACGAGTATCGCCACTTTCCAGTTGATCAATTCGATCGGGTTTTATTTTAACCGGCACTCCAAAAATATTAACGGAAACTTTTTCCTCCTGCGATATGACACGAAATGGTCGTAACGTTAACTCAAAATCAGTCCACGCTTGAATCAATTCGATCAACCTACCGATTTCTATCTTAAATAACTCAGTCTCTATAGATGTCGCGAAGTGATCCTTCTTAAGCTCTCCGTGTACTATCTGTTTCACGTATTCCAACTTTTCCTCCGAGGAAAATTTTTGAAGCGCGGATGAGGTTTTTAGTCCTCGCCAAAACGCGTTCATTACCCGATGGACTATCACTCCTTTTTCTCGGTGATTAATTCCTCGAATCGGCTCAAAAACTGGCGTTGCACTTAAACGATGCAAAGCAAAAGCCTTAAACGGACACACGGCTTGATCGTAGAAAACAGCCACACCACCGACTAACGGTTGAGTAGAGTCAAGAGCCGGGCCAATGAAGTCAGAATACTCTTGAAGCTTTGCGGCGGGCTGATTCCAACTAGGAACAGTAAATCTCTGTATTTTTTCAGACTCAACTTTAGCAAGCTTTGGGAAAAATGGAGAAAAAGAAACTCGCTCATCTCCTTGGAACGTACTGTAACTAACGTGACGTTCTGTACCAAGCGCAGTAAGCATCGATATGACCGATTCTACATGCGTTTTATCGCTCACTGGGTTCAACCCGGGGATACCAAGGAGTCTCTGGCTGTTTATAGGTAGAAATGGTGTTCCCATACGCTCAGAGACGAAGGATTTGCTACTCGCATTCGCCACCCAAAGGTGAGTTGGATCTACAATAAAAGCATCATCTGTAGGCATAATGAAAATACCAGTGCTTTTCTCTCCAGCAAAAACTGTTGTTTGTTCTACATGTCTTTTCAAAATAGACAGTGCTTCTCCCCGAGTAACAAATTCCATTACAGCATCCAATGATATGACCTGATCGCAAACTCTACTCCAATGAACCTCCAAACTATTCCTTGAACTAGTTTTGTCTCTTAAACCGATTACTCCTACCGACCTTAGAATCTTGTTAAAATGAGAGATCCAATACGAGAGACTGCTAACGCGAGGGCTAGTTAATAAAGCAGCTTCCACTGAACGGAAAAATTCTAATAAATATAAGCAATCACCACTTTGTTCTAGACGATTTATAATTAGTGGTAGATCTAACTCGTAGCGGTTCTCATCCCGCAACCGCGCATCAAATACTGAGCGCTGGTGCTTCTCTTCATCAAACCCTTTTAAAAGGGGGTGACGAATCAATTCGCTTATGGTGTCCCATTTACACCGCGGCCTGACACCTAAGACTAGAAGTGCAATTTGAATAGCTGGATAGCCACCTAATATGTCCCGGTATTTGGCAAAATATGGTATCTCGGGACTATCCCAAATTTGACCAAAAACATCCGCGCCACAGCGATGTACTTCATCCGTATGACTCGAGAACGAATCGACACCAACCACCACGCGGGAGTCTCTATCACGTTCCCAAATGCTCTTAGCCCAAAGCATAGCCTCATGAAGCTCGTCCTCAAAAGAGTCGTATACGTGTGGAACAAAATTTGAGGTATCCAATCGATCATCTGCGGTCCAAAGAAACTTATCCTGATTCAGCCAGGATCTTAAAGTTGGCGAAGGACGGCGAAAGCCCTGAGCAATAAAATTGAGATCTTTAGTCATATGCTTCGAAAAAAATGTTGCTCGATCGATTGCACCTATTTTTTTCAATTCTTGGGAAAAACCCTCACTCCAACGCAAAAAAGCGTCGGCATCCGGAGGGCGGTTAATGGTCTCATCACTATTCCCAACCTGCCAAACGTTTTGTAGTTGCCAAGCGTGCTGCAACAGTTGAGCAATTATTTCGGGCGCACGTAACTGTTCTGATCCTTCACGTGACACAACACCAGCCCATACGGCTCGCTCTTGCTCTCTCGATAACAAAAAACAATCGCGTAATTCACTCTTAGGATCCAACGAGTCTAAAGCGAAGCTGTAATCAATCGCTTTGTCAAAAGTAACAATATCGGGCGCTCTCCAGGCCAACGCACCGCTAGATTTCCGACACCAGTTCATGGCGGAACTTAGTGCCTGCTGATGCGCTCGATTCTCAACAAGTATAGATTGTTTGGATCCTTCTAATTCGTCAAAAGAGTGGTAGTACACGAATCATTTCACCATATAGGTAAACAGCACCTAACGCGCATCTATCTTTGCCTTAATAAAATCACCATGCGTCAGATTAAGTAAATCGCTGATTTTACGAATATAGTGCTCTTCATATTTGTCGACCCGACCGTCGGCGTACGCTACTTTCCATAGAAGTTGTACTAGCTCGCATTTTTTGTCACGGGAGAATTTTTCATTCACCTCAGACGTAAAATCATATAACGATATAGACTCGTCCACCGACTCATTGACTTCGTCAATAAACTCTCTAACCTCTGCCACTTTTAGATTAGTAGCATTTACAACGGCATCACAAATAGTCGTCATCTCTGCGTCATCTACCTCTTTATCTGATCTAGCGATTTCTAACAACAAGGCAGTCGAGGCAAAGACTAGATCTTTCGTCGATTCGTCTTCATCTTTTTGAACTTCCCCATTCTCCGAACTAAAAATTTTTTTTAATTTGCCAAGCATAATGAATCTTCTACTCTGATTGTTTACAAAAAATAAAACTTGATTTGATGTATTCCTATCTTAATGATTTTATAACGCTCTGAATACTGCATTTAACCAAAGGCGTTTAGTGTAAACTTAAACATATGATAAGAATTCACACCACATCTAATCTTTCCGTAGGAACAAATATTTTGCTCGACGAAAACGCGAGCCACCATCTAAGAAACGTTTTAAAGACGCCACTGCATAGTCAAATTCAATTATTCAATGATGTAGGGCAGGTTTGCGAGGGAATGATCATCGAATTATCTCGCTCAATAGTGACAGTAAAATTGATGCAAGCCCTTGATATAAATACAGAATCTCCGCTAAATGTGACATTAGTGCAGAGTGTTTCTCGGGGTGACAGGATGGATTATACATTACAAAAATGTGTTGAATTAGGAGTAAACAAAATAATTCCTGTTATCAGCTCAAGGACGGTTGTACGTTTGGATGAAAGAAAAAAAACGAGTAGGTTGAGGCACTGGGCTGGCATAGTTAAACATGCAACTGAACAAAGTGGCCGCGTAAAAATCGCGGCATTAGAAAAAATAGAATCGTTAGAAAATTGGGCGAATATACCAACAGCAGGCGAAATAATGGTCTTAGACCCTATAGCTGGAACTTCTTTAGCCAAACATACTCTCAAGTCGACATCGGTTACGATAGTAGCGGGTCCCGAAGGCGGTTTTGCTAAAGACGAATTAGAACTTATAAAAAGGAAAAAGCAATCGACATCTGTGTCACTGGGACCTCGCACTCTCAGAAGCGAGACTGCTGCAGTTTGCGCGATTTCAATCTTGCAAGCCCTGTGGGGTGATTTAGCGTAAGTCAACTAGGACAAGAACTGTACTATCGAACACAAATGCAAAAAAGGTAAAGATAATGCCTATAACAACGTTAGATGACTTAAGTATTTATTACAAACATAACAAAGCTGAGGCTAACTCAAAAACTAAAAAGGTGCTTTATATCCACGGAACTGGGTGCAATAGTAGTGTATTTCTACCTCACATGGAGCTCATGCAAGCATCAAGAGACACGATCGCAATAGATCTTCCGGGCCACGGTCGTTCTTCAGGCAAAGGATTCAGAGGGGTAGCCGATCATGCATATATTTGTAGCGAACTAATTAGGTCGATAGGTTGGACAGACTGTGTAGTGGCAGGACATTCTCTAGGCGGAGGAGTCGCATTAGCTCTGGCGTTAAGCAATCCCGAACAGGTGAGCGAACTAGTCATGATAGATAGTGGCGCCCGACTACGAGTCAATCCAGCAACGATTAAATTAGCGAAACTTCGGGCCGCAGGACAAATTGCTACTGACCCCAATAATCGAATGGGATTTGCTAAGGCCGCCAGCACCAGTCTCGTTATCCAAACAAATCAATTGATGGCAGATTGTGATCCTAGAGTCACACTGCGCGATTGGATGGCGGACGATACATGCGACTTCATGGCCCGAATTAAAGACATTTGTATCCCCACCTTAGCTATTTGTGGGCGAGAAGATGAGCTAACGCCGATCAAGTATTCGGAGTACCTTGCCAAAACAATGCCAAACTGTACGCTAAAAATTATCGAAGATGCCGGTCATTGGACATTTCTAGAACAACCTGATGTTTTCTTCGACTATGTGAATGAGTGGCTCTCGAAAATTGAGCGAAATTAATACGTTTAAAAATAAGATAATAAAGTCAACTTTTATCTGATATATACTAAGCTAAGCATGAACCTAGAATAATTGGGTGATCCGAATATGACCGAAAGTAATAAAAATACTAAGCTCTGGGGTGGAAGATTTAGCTCACCCACGAACCTGTTCGTAGAGGAATTCACCGCTTCTGTAAAATTTGACCAGCGTCTCGCACTTTACGATATTGAAGGTTCGGTAGCCCATACCAAAATGCTTTCAGCAGCGAAAATCATTTCGCCTAAAGATGAAGATCTTATCCTTTCGGGTCTAGAAGATATACGACAAAGTATCATTAGCAATAACTTCCATTGGACAATCGCGCTTGAGGATGTCCATATGAATATTGAGCACGCCCTGATTTCAAGTATCGGAGACACTGGAAAAAAACTACACACAGGAAGATCTAGAAACGATCAAGTCGCAACCGATATTAGACTGTATCTGAGGACAGAAGTTGATCTGCTTGTGAGTCAACTAGAATCACTCCTCGAAGTGCTAATAGACTTAGCCGAGCGTGAAGCCGATACTTTAATGCCTGGCTATACTCACCTACAGGTAGCTCAACCCATCACTTTTGGGCACCATATGCTCGCGTGGCACGAAATGATCGTGCGAGATGTAACCCGGCTGAAGGATAGTAGGAAGCGAATTAATATTTTGCCTTTAGGCTCCGGAGCGCTTGCCGGAACCACCTTTCCTATAGATAGGAAACTTGTTGCCGAGCTCCTCGATTTTGAAGGAATCTCTGAGAATTCACTCGACGCTGTCAGTGATAGAGATTTTGTTGTTGAGTTTTTATCGAATGCCTCACTGACAATGATGCACTATTCTAGAATCTGTGAAGAATTAGTACTTTGGAACTCTCAAGCCTACAGTTTTATCTCACTGGATGACGCCTTTTGTACTGGCTCTTCTATGATGCCTCAGAAAAAAAACCCCGACGTACCGGAACTAATTCGAGGAAAAACTGGCCGAGTTTATGGCAGTCTTACGGGACTCTTAACTCTAATGAAGTCACAGCCGCTTGCGTACAACAAGGACAACCAAGAAGATAAAGAACCTCTATTTGATGCTGTTGACACACTAAGCGACTGTACCCGCGCGTTGCTAGAACTTATTCCATCTTTGAAAATAAACAAAAATAAAATGCGAACTGCCGCTGCGAAGGGATTTATAACAGCAACAGATCTGGCAGATTACCTCGTGAAACAAAACATACCTTTTCGGGATGCTCATGAAATCGTTGGAAGAGTAGTGGCTCGGGCCTTAGAGAAAAACTGTGAGCTAGATCAACTCGACGAGCAAGATTTCAAAAATATAAGCTCAGCTTTGACTCTTGATATTTATGATGTACTCAACATGGATAACGCGCTAATAGCTAGAGGTCACTATGGGGGAACGGCTCCAAGTGCCGTACAAGATGCATGCAAACGTGCACGTAAGCGATTAAAAAATAATTAGTCTTAGCCAAATTTAGCCCAGCCCTTGATGCGTAAACTGCTTAAAAAAATTATGTTGATGGTAGTCTGGACCTTACTTACCTGCGCTGTTGTAATTGTATTAGTATTCTCAACCATCAACCCAAATCACTTCCGATCGCTTATTTCAGACCGTATTGCTGCATACAGTGACTATAGTGTAATTATAGACGGAGATCTGTCCTGGCAATTTTGGCCAATGCTTTCGCTAGAGGCCAAAAACGTTCGGGTTGAAAAAAGTTTTATTAATTCTTCGTTACCACTGTTAGAAGTGCAAGTCGTTTCTGCGTCAATTAGCAGTAAACAAATTTTACAAGGGGATTTGAAAGAAATCGCACTGAAAGTCAACAATGGTGCCGTTAAGGGTTTGGATGTAAGCGGAATCATACTGGTACTAAAAAAGATGGCCAAATGCCTATGCTTAGTCCCGGTACCAAGCGGAGGCGAAACGCACTTTTCAGAACTAACCGCAAACATCGTCTATTCTGAAAACATTTTAAAAAACGATGATCTGCTCCTAAAGGGCAAGGAGTTCTCTGTGACGGGTTCAGGTACCATCGCGAACCTCAATACTGACCTGACCAATTATAATCTTTTTCTACGATTCGAGAACTCAAATTACCAGCCGGAAGGCCGCTTAAAGTTCTTATCTGAAACACCGATACCAATACATTGCAAAGGTCTGATAGAGGCTCCCGTATGTGGGCTAAAATTAGACCAGATTCTTAAGAAAATAGTCGATTACCAGGCTAAAACTCAGATTAACAAGCTAGAAGGTGAGATAGAAAAGAACATAAAAACAAAAATTGATAAAGCGCTCAAAAATGCAAAAAAAGATGTCGAAGGCATTATGAGTGAATCAATTGATGCAGATCAGATCCTAAAACGTATCTTTAAATTCTAGTTATAACTCCGCCTCAAAGGACTTAGTCTTAAAATAAGATCAAAATGACTAAATATGTTCAAAAACTAATATTCCTGACGATATTAATTCCTTGCGAAACATATAGTGATATCTCTCTGAATACAGGGTTTGATTATTCTGAAGGCACCTACACATATGCATATTCTCAACAAATAAATGGCTCCAGGGAGCAAATTTTTGGAATTCTCACTGACTATGGAAAATACACAAAGCTAAATTCAAATGTACAAGAGAGCCGGATCATCAGTGCACCTGGCCAGCAGATAAAACGACTATTAAAAATACGACAATGCATATTTTTCTTTTGTTTTAACCTTCAAATGGTTGAGGAGGTCGTCCAATCAAAATTTTTCATTGAAAGTTCTATTATAAAAGATGAAAGCAATTTCTTATCAGGTTTATCTTCTTGGGAATTGGTAAAAATTAGTAATAATAAAACTTTGGTTCGTTTAAAAGCTTCCCAGACGCCAGCTTTTTGGATACCTCCATTCATAGGTCCACCCCTGATAAAATCTGTACTTTTTAGAGAACTAGAAGAAACCTTTACCAATTTGGGGATCTTAGCGTCGAGCTAATAACTACCCATGACAAATAATAATGAGCATAGCAAATTCGCGAGAGCACTCCTGCGGTGGCACTCCACGGGAGGCCGGCACAACCTTCCTTGGCAGAAAAACCAAACTGCCTACCGAGTTTGGCTATCCGAAATCATGTTACAACAAACTCAGGTCAAAACAGCTATCCCGTATTTTAATAAATTTGTAGCCAAATATCCGACGATTAGTGATTTGGCTAACGCAGATATCGATGAGATTCTAAAGCTCTGGGAAGGACTAGGCTATTATAGTAGAGCTCGGAATTTGCACAAAACAGCCCTAATCGTTTCGTCAAATTTCGCTGGTAGATTTCCCAAAACTATCCACGGATTAATGGCTCTCCCTGGGATCGGGCGCTCCACAGCTGGCGCAATATTGTCGTTAGCATTCCAAATACCCACAGCCATACTAGACGGAAATGTGAAACGTGTTTTAACTAGGTATCACGCTATAAGGGGTTGGCCTGGAGATGCCAAAACCGAGAAAAAACTTTGGGCATTTGCCGAAGAGTATACTCCCTCCCTATATATCAGAAACTACACACAAGCTATTATGGATCTAGGCGCTACTCTTTGCACACGGTCCAACCCATGTTGCTCTAAATGTCCTCTAAATTCTGATTGTGTGGCGTATAATGATGCTATCGTCTCGAAATTTCCTGAGAAAAAAGAAAAAAAAATAAAGCAACAAGATTTATATTTATGTGTCATAACGAACCAAGAAAATGAAGTCGTGCTTGTACAGCGCGCAGCTAAAGGGATCTGGGGAGGGCTCTGGTGCTTCCCTGAGAGAACCGATGGCACTGGCGTCAACACACTGTTGGAGTCTCTCGGGATTGGGAAAGCTAAAAAAATTGAACAGCTGACTCCTTTCAATCACAAACTCTCGCATATTAACTTTAAAATTTTTCCAATATTGGTTTCTGTAACGAATCAGAAAAAAGTTAGCTCGTCCTTTATTTGGCAGTCATTAACCGAAGATTGGTGTGTTGGAGTTCCAAAATCTGTAACTAAAATAATAGACATACTAGTCGGTTGTAAACCTAAGCTGTTACAATGATTACCATGACTACTCGTATTATGTGTAACAAATTACAAAAAGAGGGAGAGGCCTTAGATCGCGCGCCTTATCCAGGTGATTTGGGGGAAAGAATACTTTCGAGTATCTGCAAAGAAGCGTGGCAAATGTGGTTGCAGCACCAAACGATTCTTATCAATGAGTATCGGCTTACTCCAATCGAGGCGAAAGATCGCCAATTTTTAGTAGATGAGATGGAAAAATTCTTTTTCGGAGAGGGCTCCGATGCTCCAAAAGAATTTGTGGCACCTGAGTAACTATGAGAAATACGGCGTAATTTGGATAAATACCACCAGTTGCGGCGAAGATAGTTGCAGTCCAAAAAATGCTGAATAATGGCATCGCTATTTCACACAAAACGACCTCACCTAATCTCGCGTTGAAAGTAACAGACAGTGGCGAGCTAGCCCGCGACAACGACGAAGATGGCGAACCTGACTTTTCTTTCCATGGACACTGAATGGGTGTTCTTTCGACCACTGAAGTTCAGTAAGACTAGAAATAATTATAAAGCAACCAGCGTAATCCAACTAAAATTAGCGCTACGGCAGGCAGAAATCTCGAAATAGATTGGCTGGGTATGAGCCGCTCGGCTAACAAAAACGCACTCAATGCTGCCATGGTCACGATGCTCATCACCCCCCCAGAAAACATCAGTAGCATCAGCATCCAACAACAGCCTAAACAAAATAGACCATGACTTGAACCCATTTCAAATGCACCAAAACGACCATCACGCCAACTATTCATAAAGAAACTGATTGGACTTTGACACCGGGCTAAACACGCGTTTTTAAAAGGAGTTAACTGATACAGACCAACAAATATAAATAGTAGTCCTGGTAGGGGGCCGCTAACCGAAAACGACATAGCCTGAAAATAGCCCCCGTAATGTATGGTCCACTGCCCTAAAGCTGCAATAAGCGCAAATGCAAACCACACTACAAAATAGCCTCCAAGAAACATTATGCTATCCGCAAGTAATTCGCCACTTTTGTGGATTTGACGAAAAATAATGAGGGTGGGGATCACTACCGGTACCATCATAGCTATCATCATGATGGCCCACATTGCAAAGGCGAAGAAAATATAGCCCGACACCAGCTCTGGCTTCATCATCTTCATCATCACGAAAGACATGAAAGATTGCTCTTTTCCTGTGGGAAACGGTAGCAATAACCACCATGCTACGGCGGCGATACAAATTAAACTAGACCAACTTAAAAGTCGCGAAAGCTTCTCAAAGCTTATTGAAGTGATTGTCAGGCTACCTCGCCACTCCAATTGAATGGAGCAAAATGTCCGTTATTACCGCCACTGTTGTCTTCCCAATCAATCCCGAATGCACTAATGACATTACGCACCGCACTAGCTAGATTTAATCTTTTATTTACCGGATGAAAAGTATTGTCGATAACCACGCACTCTCCTTGAGCCGACATGCTCTCGACTCCTACAAGCGATTGCTCGAGCAAACCAACGATCTTCACACTCACATTATTTCCATCCGAAACAAATTCAATGGGATGCCTCTCAACTCCCCGAAAATCAGTAACTAATGGAGCAAACTTGCCTAACCCATCGCCTGAATCGCGGGTACATATAGTGGTAATTGCCTCAACTTGAGCATCTATTGCTCCGGAATCGACAACTAACCCGCCGATCCAGTCACCTTCACTCATAATAGCCTTGGATTGTGCAAAAAAGACCCAACGGATCCCATCTAGCGAGACGTTACCATAACTTCCCTCCGTAACCTCAAATGCGAGGGCGACTTTGCAGAAATCATGTGTGGCTGGAGTTGTTGAATTTTTCGGAATACAGGGACATAAGAAATCACAACTACATGCTTCCATGTATTCCCCTTTTATATGCCAATTAATCGCCATCGCTACCCACGTTCCCCAGTTGAAAATCAAAACGACTCAGCCATCATCTCCACAACAGCTTAAAAAAGCAACAGCCCCGTGCTTTGGGGGGACTAGAGTCAATTAAGACTATGACTAATAATTATAGCCATGGTAAAATATCATTTGTCCGCACTTAACTTAGAGAGAGATGATGATAAGTTATCCTCTTGGATAGAAAAACCTTATAATGCGGCCTTCCAATTATGGCCAGGTAGCTCAGTCGGTAGAGCAAGGGACTGAAAATCCTTGTGTCGGTGGTTCGATTCCACCCCTGGCCACCATAATCTTAAATAGCTTTTGATAAACCCCTTCAGTGAATTTTTTTCTAAAGGAAAAATTGATTCTTGGGCGTTTCAAGACCAAGATGCTGCCTTAAGGTCCGACCCGAATATTTTTGTCTGAACAAACCCCGTTTTTGTAACTCCGGTACAACGAGGTCCACAAAATCATCTAATCCTTGGGGAAGAAAAGGAAACATAATATTAAAGCCGTCGCACGCTCTACCTTCAAACCACTCCTGCATCTGATCAACGATGGTTTCAGGAGTTCCCATGATCTCTAAGGACGAAAAACTTCCCCCGACCTGTCGAGCTAACTCGGCTACGGTGAGATTATCGCGCCTAGCCATATCAATCATTTTCTGACGGCCAGACTGTGTAGCTTCACTGGGTGGAATATTAGGTAGCGGCCCGTTTGGATCGAACACCGAAGCGTCACAACCTAGAAGAACACTAAGTGACGCTATGCCGCTATCAGAGTGTATTAACGAATCTAACAACTCTTTTTTGTCGATCGCTTCTTGCTGTGACTTTCCTACAACCACAAAAGCACCCGGAAGAATCTTTGCGCTTTTAGGATCGCGTCCGACCTTGGACATCCTCGCTTTAATATCCGAGTAATACGATTTTCCATCCTCAATTGTATTCGCCGCACCAAAAAGAACTTCAGCTGTTTCCGCCGCAAGTTGGCGACCAGCTTCGGAAGCGCCAGCCTGCACTATTACTGGCCAACCTTGAATAGGACGCGCAACGTTCAATGGCCCCCGAACCTTTAAGAATTTCCCATGATGATTAAGAATATTCAATTTTTCAGGGTCAAAATAAACTCCCTTTTCAACATCTCTTATAAAAGCATCATCAGCCCAAGAGTCCCAGAGACCTGTCACCACGTCATAAAATTCTCTAGCTTTAAGATACCGTTCATCGTGAGAAGCATGAGAATCGAGTCCAAAGTTACTCGCTTCATGGGGATTATACGAGGTAACAATATTCCAACCCGATCGACCCTCACTAATATGATCGAGAGACGCAAATTTTCGAGCGATATGGAAGGGATCATTGTAGGTGGTAGATGCGGTCGCAATGAGACCAATTTTTTCAGTCGCGACCGCTAGAGCAGGTAAAAGCGTTAAAGGATCAAACGAGGACACAGTAGCGCTGCGCTTTAGCGCCGCCATAGGCATGTTGAGAACCGCGAGATGATCGGCCATAAAAAAAGCATCAAAACACCCTCTCTCTAGTGTCTGAATAAAAGACTGATAGTGGCCAAAATTAAAATTAGCATCAGAGTATGAGTCAGGATATCTCCATGACGCTGTATGCAGACTGACAGGGCGCATAAATGCTCCTAGATGCATTTCTCTTTTTTTTTCAACCATACTTACAATAACCTACGCTCAATCTTGACCTCTGTTCATACTTTAAAGATTCTTCTCGAAATATACACCAGAAAACCTCTGTCAGAGGCACGTTGTTAAAAAATTTCCAGCTTCAACGCCTTTTAAGCTAGCATAGCTCTGGTAGTATTTTTATTTCAAATTATTCAGGCAGAGGACGCTGCAATGATCGTGCAACAAATTGGACAAGTAGTCGTCAAAGCTACTCAATTCACAAATCCTACACAGGTCGAGATCACGAAAAATGGTATTCGCAACGATCGATTATTTGCTTTGGTCGAAGCGACTGATAAGTTCGTGGGATCCTCGGAGCACAGTGAATTTATTCCTCTAAAATTCAGTATGGAATACGGGAGTTCAGACCTTACACTCGAACTTCCTGATGGCCGAATCATCAAAAAGCCCGCCAACTGTAACACTCAGACTTTTGGAGTGGAGCATGCGGGTCTTCGAACAATTGAGGTCGCGGAAATAGGAGGGCCTTGGACAGAAATATTAACTGAGTATTCTGGAAGACCGATAAGACTGGTCAAATGCTTATCTCCCGGCGGCGCTATCGACGTTTTTCCCTTAACCTTTGCTACAACCGGTTCACTGCGGAGACTTGAAAGAGAGGTTGGAGAACCGATCAATCCTGCGCGATTGCGCGCAGGTTTGATTATCGCAAACGAGATCGAACATGAAGAAGATAACTGGGCGGAGAAAAATTTAACCATCGGCTCAGTAATAATCAAAGTCAGGACAGGAGTTCCGCGTTGCCAAGTTGTGGGATTCAACCCAAAGGGGGGCAAACGTGATCAGGATATTATGAAGGCTCTAGTAAAATATCGAGCAAAAGTAAACCTGCCTGATGGGTTACTACCCAATTACGCGACGCCGGGGTTTGCTACTTATGCCGAAGTCGTTAAAGAGGGCATCATTAAGGTTGGGGATAAAGTAGAATTGGTCGAATAAGATAGTAAATATAGAATCTAGATATTAAACGAATAAAGGCGCAGAAAATAATGGGGCTACTTCAAGACGGACAGTGGGTCGACCAATGGTATGATACTAAAAGTTCTGACGGAAAATTTTTAAGGGAAGACTCACAATTTAGGCACTGGATTACCTCGGATGGTTCAGGGGACTCTAGCCAACCTAATAACTTCCCAGCTGCAACTGATAGATATCATCTTTATATATCTCACGCGTGTCCATGGGCTCATCGCACCGCCATATTTCGTGCTCTGAAGGGTCTTGAGAAAATAATTTCTATGTCAATCGTACACTGGTACATGGGCGAACAAGGATGGTCGTTTCAGCACGACGAGAACGCTTACGGTGACGAAGTGAACAACGCGAAGTTTCTGCATCAAATTTATACTTCAGCTTCCCCGAATTATAGTGGACGCGTTACGGTGCCTGTACTTTGGGACAAAGAAACAAGTACGATTGTGTCAAACGAATCCTCCGAAATCATTAGAATGATGAACAGCTCATTTGATCATCTAGGCGCATTGCCAGAGGATTTTTATCCTCAAGAAAAGCAAAAGGAAATTGACTCTTTAAACGACAGAATTTATACCGCCGTCAATAATGGCGTATATAAAGCTGGCTTTGCGACTACTCAAGAAGCCTACGAGCAAGCAGTAACGTCACTCTTTGAGACTCTCGATTGGCTTGAAGAAAAATTACGAGGACAAAAATACCTCACAGGAACGGAGTTAGTTGAGTCTGACTGGAGATTGTTCACTACCCTAGTGCGTTTCGATGCCGTGTACGTAGGCCATTTTAAATGCAATATTAAAAGGATTGCCGACTATCCTAACCTATCACGATACCTAAGCGACCTGCTCGACTATCCCGGAGTTTCGGCAACGATACAGATGGATCACATAAAAAATCACTACTACGGGAGTCATCCGTCGATTAACCCTTCGGGCGTAGTTCCAATCGGGCCGGCATTAGACTTCTAAAAAGACGGTATCTTAACCTAGCGTAGGAAGTTACAAAATAAAAACTGAAACATAGCTAAGAGCAGATGTAACAACTAATCGACCGAATCTTTTCAGGCAATTCAATTTAAGGAGTAAATCCGTGGATCCTACTACTGGTTTTTTTCATGACGAACGGTGCCTTTGGCACAGTACGCAAGGGTTATTTTCTTTAGTATTGCCAGTCGGTAACTGGGTACAACCACCAGCATCAGCAGGCCTTGCCGAATCACCAGAATCAAAGCGGAGGGCAGTATCCTTGATGCAGGTTTCAGGACTCGCTGAGAAAATCAAAATTCTTTCAGCTGACAAGGCGACCACCGAAGATCTCCTCCGAGTCCACCCTACAAGCTATCTAAAGGAATTCGAAGAATTATCTGCAGCGGGGGGTGGTGAGCTCGGAATTACCGCGCCGTTTGGGCCGGGTAGTTTCGATATTGCAAAACTATCAGCTGGCCTCGCAATTCAAGCCGTGGAATCTGTAGCGAATGGAACGTTTAAAAACGCCTATTCGATGTCTCGCCCTCCAGGGCATCACTGCCTTGCGGACAAACCAATGGGGTTTTGTTTATTAGCAAATATCGCGCTGGCTATTGAGTCGGCCAAAGTGAAATATGGTATTGAGCGAGTCGCAGTAGTCGATTGGGACGTTCACCATGGTAACGGAACGCAGTCAATTTTTTTTGAACGCTCAGACGTGCTTACTATTTCCATGCACCAAGAAGGATGTTTTCCTCCTGGCTATAGCGGTGGTGAGGATATCGGGAGAGGGCAAGGGGAGGGTTACAACATAAACTTGCCCTTATTGCCCGGAGGAGGTCATGAGGTATACAAATATGCTATGGAGCGGGTAGTGATGCCCTCTTTGGATCGCTATAAGCCTGAATTGATCATAGTAGCGTCTGGTTATGACGCCGGAGGGTTCGACCCTTTGGGGCGAATGCTGTTACACAGTAATTCCTACCGAATGCTGACCGAGACTATAATGAGTGCCGCTGACATTTATTCAAATGGAAAATTAGTCTTGGTGCATGAGGGAGGATACGCAGAGTCTAATGTTCCTTTTTGCGTACACTCAGCAATCGAGGCCTTAGCTGGGGAAAAAACAGATGTATTAGACCCTAGTTTAGCCATGATAGAAGCTTGGCAGCCTAATTCACGCGCTCTCAACCTACAAAAAGAAATAATAGATGAAATCGGACTTTTTCATAAATTATGACCGCCGAGAATTGCGCATGTTTAGGGTTAGCTAGTAAAGGTGTTGACAGCAATTTATTGGATCGCATTATCCGCTCAGACCAATTTACTTCAAGACGAAGGCCGACTGTATCCTCCGTCCACCCCATTTGGACTTAGAACCAGTTGCCATAAGTCTAAATTGCGTGCTCTGAATAGACCTGCAAACATCAAGAGATAATAATTCCATAGTCGATAAAACCTTCTATCATGCTTACTTGCGTACTTCTCCCAGCATCCAACGAAATTCGCCTGCCAAGCAAGAAGAGTCTTATCATAGTCTGCACCAAAATTGTGCCAATCTTCGAGCTTCAGCGTGCCTTCAATGGCGGTTGAAATTCTAGCGATTGTAGGGACCTCACTATTAGGAAAAATATATTTTGCCACCCATGGATCAATTCCGTTCGTTTTATAACTTAACCCGACCGTCTGAATAAGAGCTAATCCATCTGTATTAAGATGCTGTCGAATATACCTCATATAATATTTATAGTTTTTCCGACCAACGTGTTCGAACATACCAAGCGATACTATTCGGTCAAATTTTTCGTCGTTCTCTAAAGCTCGATAGTCCTGTATCCTAATATCGACGGGAAACCCTGCACACCTCTCTCTCGCAATGTGTCCTTGCTCTCGAGATATAGTCACGCCTGTAACTTTAGCTTCACGCACTTGGGCAACATACTGAGCTAAACTGCCCCATCCACAGCCTATGTCTAGCACGTGCATACCTTCTTCGATTCCTAGTTTATCGCAGACTAATTCCAGCTTTTTCTCTTGTGCCATATCTAGGTCTATGGAATCTTCCCAATACGCGCAAGTGTAAACCATACGCTCACCTAGCATATCTCTGTATAGATCGTTGTCTAAATCATAGTGCTGCATACCTACTAATTTAGAGCGACTGATGCTCTGCAAATTTCGAAATTTTGCGGTCAAGCCCCACAATAGTTTGGGAATATTTAAGACCTTTTGCTCAGCCCGCAATTTAGCTAATCGATAAACAAGTTCATCTACGCTAGGCGCATCCCACCAGCCGTCTGTATAGGCCTCGCCAAAACCTAGCGTTCCATACAATCCAATCTTTTTCCACAAACGTCCGTCATGGATCTGGATATCCCAAGGCTCGTTACCATCTATCGTTATTCCCGCCTCTTGTAGCAGTTGTTGATAACGACACTTTGACACTCTCCCAATTAAATCTGACGCATGGGTCGAATTCACGCTATTTCGCTTCAAAAACATAACAGCTCCCCGCTACTGCTTTTAAATATTATTTGAACCTATCCTAAATTACATAGAAGAAACAAGCTGTTTAGTTAGTTCTGGGCAAACTAGTAACTTTAGGTATTAACGCTGATCACTAAGAATCAGCTAAAATTTGTGACCATCACATGATTTGAGAGCTTAGAATGACCGTATCAATAAATGGAATTGCGCACATACAACTTACCGTAAATACACCCGAACTATGTATTCCTTTTTGGGAAAGGCTGTGCCACTTCTTAGAAATGGAAACACTTGTGAAAAGCTCAGATACAGTCTACTGCATCGGAAGTCGCACCGGTATAATGGTGAAAGGGGCACCGGACGGAAGTGATAAAAGAGCGTTTGATCAGTATTCAGTTGGCCTGCACCACCTGTGCTTTCGAGCGCGTAGTGAGAAAGATGTTAATGAGATCTATCAATTCGTAACAGAACAACTTAAACCCAAAATCATTCATGCACCTGAGCTAGGTGGATGGGCAGAAGGCTATTATTCCTTCTTGTTTGAAGATCCTGATGGCATACGAGTCGAATTTAATTTCGTCCCTGGCAAGGGCCATTTCGGTGACACCGGAAGGCTTGGACCACAGGGCGATGGACCGGCAAGTGACTACTCTGGTAGGGGCTTTGACGCATAAACATCCGTCAGACACGGTATATAAAAATATAAAAACTTTGAGCCTATGAACAAAACGGCCAGAACTTATACCATTGCCTGCATCTAAGTCGTACCTCACATGTTGCTAGCTGAGCCCCATACGTATCAGAGGTCTCGGCAACCTTATCTGCTACTTTCAAGAGTTGCGGCTTTTTGTTGTAACTCCCGCTTCTATACCCCCCATGCCCCTCGTGATACGCGAGGTACATTTCTTTCGGATTCCATTTTGAGATCCCCAGTCTTTTATTAGTTCGATGGTTGTACCAACCAATAAAATCTAGCGCATCCTTCATATCAGTCCGTCCCCGAAGCAATGAGCCGCGTTCTTCTTCGTACTCGCTCCAAACAGGATCCTGCGCCTGAGCATAGCCTTTAGCCGAAGACCCCCTGCCAAGTGGAATCACTAGGAACCACTTAAACGGAGGCTTAGCATGGCTCCGATAGCTCGATTCTTGCTTCACAAATGCCATCAAAGTTTGCTTAGGGGTGCCCCATTTTTCCTGTGAGGCCGCTGCATAATCGTACCACTTGGGGTATTGGTCGAATACGGCACATAGATTGCTCTGGTTATTCGGTGGGGGGGTCGCGCAGGACGAAACAAATAAAACCATGGAAATAGAAAAAGCTAATTTAAGCATAATTAGTCTCTAGCAGATCGGATATTTTTCGTAAAAATTACATTGAATCGACTCATCTATATGGACCTCACCAAGGCCTAGCAGCCATCAATTTTCGTGAAATCAGGCATTCTTTTATTAAAAAATGCATCTATTGCCTCCCGATTAGCCGGGGATCCCATAAGTCTCGTATACGCCTGAACCTCTCTGCCATGAGCACGACGTCCTACTTCATACTTTCCAGATTCTAACATGAGCGCTTTGGTTTCAACTAAAGATGAAATCGGGTTGGCAGCTATCTTTGCCGCTATCTTCATAGTCTCACCCATCAATTCTTCTGGCGCTAATAAGCGCCATGCAAAACCCAACTCTACCGCTTCATTGCTTGTAATCCAGTCTCCTGACATCAGAACGTAAGCCGCATTTTGCCAACCAACCTGCTGGGGGAAAAGGCCGCTACTACCTGCTTCAGGCGCCAAACCCAGCTGAGGGAATGGTGCACGCAGTCGAGCTTTTTCAGAAATCAGAACTAAATCACAATAAGCCAGTAGCGTCATCCCAATGCCAACTCCTACTCCATTAACTGCAGCTATGAGAGGCTTATTAAACGCCGCTACTACGGCTAAAAATTCTGGGAAATCGATAGACTCCTCAGTACCTTTGATCTTTCGTCTCATATCCTCCAAGTCGGCCCCTGCAGAAAACGCTTTGCCCGCGCCAGTTAACACAACTACGGCAATATTTGGATCAACTTGAGCCGCACTTAATGCCTCACGAGTTTCCGCAAATTGCTGGCAATTAAAAGCATTAAGTTGTTCAGGCCTATTAAACTCAATTAGTCTCACTCGGCCAAATTCTTTTATAATTAACGCCATATGATTCTTCTTGTCACAGTTATTGGAAAACTCCATCATAAAGCTGTATCAAATCAGGCGAGGAATCGTTAGATGAGGGAACATTAATCCGAGAAAACTTGACTAACTCTAACTCAGCATCTATCAATGCACGGGCTTGAAGCGTTGCAACTCTGTCATATGCCAACTCAGTATGGTTATCAAACCAATGTCGCGCGCCACTAAAACCTATAAACTCCACATCGCCGCCCTTCCGTGCTATCGACTTAGCTTGGAGCCGACACTCTCGTGCCTTTGTAATGCGATCCTCTAAACCGTGGAATAACAAAACTTTTGTATGGGGAGGAAATCTTCCGGAGGAAGCCTTAGTACCAACTCCACAATACGGATAAAACAAAATTGCCGCCTTAAAATTATCAACGTTCAAATCGAAAGCATTTTTTTCACGACTCGTAGCTACCAGAGTCAAAAAATCAGAGACAGACCAACCGCCATGTGACCAACCCATTAGAATAGTTTTAGTTTGATCAATATCCGATCGCGCCCAAATATTTGGCAAAATTTCAGCTAAGTCTGTTGCTCGGTCGTAGCCAGACATAAGATTCCCAGTGCAAACTTGAGTTCTCATCACGCTTTTTTTCGTTATGCCTCTGGCCCCAAAGCTATCTAGGTATAAAACCGCGTAACCCTGTTTTAATAACCTTTTTTTCCAGCGAGTATGATGCGGGTGCCAATTCAGGCAACCAGGGAACAAAATAGCTAAGGGATTCACAGCACCGGAACGGGGCACACTGAGCGACACAAAAGAGGTTAAGTCACTTACTCGGTCATTAGAAGTGCAGTTGCCGCTAACAGCAGCCAAAATAAACCCAAATAACGCAACTTGTTGTCTTAATTTCATAAATTGTCGTTTCAATCTCAGCTAGATACCTACAAGGTATGAAGCTAATAGTCACACATCCTTTTATAGAAAATCAAAAAAATGAGATACTATAATGGGATACTTCAGATACAAAATAAAAATAACGAGAATCATTATGCTCGACAAAGCAAACTGGTATTTTGACTTTATTTCACCCTACGCGTATCTTCAATTTAAACATTTTCGTAAATTACCCGAGTCGCTTGAAATCTCACTACATCCGATATTATATGCTGGGCTTCTGGCACACTGGGAAACAAAAGGCCCCGCAGAAGTACCGGAAAAAAGACGTCAAACATATCAATACTGCGACTGGTATGCGCAAAAATTAGGAATAGCATTCAAAACGCCTCCGGCACATCCGTTTAATCCCCTAAAGCTCCTCAGACTCGCTATAAGTCAGGGAGCCTCCCACGAAATAGTGGAAACAATTTTTGACTATACCTGGGGAGAAGGAGGAGACGTCCACACTGATGACGGGTTTCTAATATTATGCAAGAGACTTGGGATAAGTGATCCTGACTCGGCAATCTCATCCAGATCTGTCAAAGAGGCGTTAAAAATAAATACCGAGCAGGCTATAAAAAGCGGGGTCTACGGAATTCCGAGCTTTGTGTACAATAAAACCGTGTTCTGGGGATTTGACTGCATGGATATGTTTATCGAAACGTTAAAAGATCCCAACTTGCTTTTAACGCCGGAAATGCAGAGGCTAGCTGACCTGCCGACAGCGCAAGAGCGTAAAGAATCCAAGCTTGGTAGTTAGCTTTTATGCCGAATAGAATGTCAACTTGGGAAAGGGAGAGTTTTCTATCGGAAGTGCAAGTGGGGATTGTTGGTATTGACGAAAAGAACCGTTCTCCCAGAATTGTCCCTCTTTGGTACAGTTTTGATCCCAAAATCGGAATTACTATCATAGTTAAAGAGACCTCGAAAAAGCTTAAGCTCCTAAAATTAGCTATGCGATTTTCACTGTGTGTTCAAAAAGCGACCCTTCCCTACAAGCATGTCAGCGTACAAGGACCTATTGTCGATGTTAGGCCGTGCGATGATCTAATTGATCTGCCAAAAATGGTTTATCGCTATATGAGTGCTATTGCAGGTGCTGAATACCTGAATAAAAGACCTGCCGAAAATTCTGTCGTACTGGTGATGAAGCCTGAGAAATGGATTACTGCCGATTACACAGGAGTGGCAGGCTAAGAAAAATCTTCACATCTAGTTCACGCTAAAAATAGTAATATTTTGTCTGTAAAAGTAAGGTAGACAAGGGGAGCTGTTCTATCGAGTGAAACTATAATGTAAGGAATAAACCTAATGTTTAGAATAAGTACATTTGCACTATTTGCGCTAGGTGTTGTCACATCTATGTCAG
Organism: uncultured Gammaproteobacteria bacterium; assembly: GCA_938075585.1. Lineage (GTDB taxonomy): Bacteria > Pseudomonadota > Gammaproteobacteria > UBA4457. Next base: position 25,397 of record CALJHG010000003.1, read on the forward strand.
CAAGTGCGTTCAACGCTGAAGACCATCTAGCGTGGATAAAAGCGAACCAAGAGGCCCAACCACAGTTTGTTGAAGGTGATGTCATCACCTATGACAAAGCTGATCTAATTCGTCCTTTCATACCGAAAGAACAACAAGAAGATCTTATTTTTCCTGGCATGGAGATGACTATAAAAGATGCTGGCGATTTAAGCCCTGCTGAAGCGTTCCAAACCGCGACGAAAAAATACTATGGTACCGCCACTATCGCCGACAATGGTGCGATTGGCAATTATCAAGCCGGAATGCCCTTTGATCCAGAAAATTTTACAGCAGGCAGTAAAGACGACGGTTGGAAACAAGTTTGGAACTGGACTTTCAGATGGAACAATGATGGGCTGAAAATCAATGAAGTTCACTGGGCTTGGGTTCGTAAAGGTGGAGAGCATGACAACCATGAAGTAATGTCAACCTCGGGTGGAAAATATTCAGACTATTACACTGGTGGTGGCACGTTCGAGCGCGTGCTAGCCGGTCCTTACCAGAGAGTTATCATGTCGCATAGAGCCGACTTGCCTGAGTCTGGTTATCGGATGAACAACGGAAAGGGCTTTGCTAAAAACACAAATTTTCGTGAATATACTGGATTCACTTCTCCGTTTGACATTGCAGGTACGGCATTTTTAATCCTTCGCTATGACGACGTAATGAAGGCAGATGATTCCTGGGCTTACATACCAAGTCTCAGAAGAGTACGTCGTATTTCAGTAGAAGTTAAATCCGATTCTCTATTAGGTACCGACCATACATTAGAGGATTTTTACGGATTTAATGGTCGCCCGATGGAGCACACTTGGGAATATGTCGGTACTGCAAATCTACTAGCAGTGATTCGATCCAAACATACTGATACCGTATTTTATGGGCCGAATGGATGGGCACCAAAAGATGATTGGGCCCTGCGTAAAGTGGATATCTTAAGGATGTACCCTGGAAGGGCTAATCACCCTTACTCAACGAAATTCATTTACATGGACCGTCAATCTACTGAAGCGTTGTATGCGAATGCTTTCGATAAAGCGGGCGAACTTTGGAAGATCTGGCAGATCCAGAAAAGCTGGACTGAAGATCCACAGTACGCTGCGCAAAGAGAAAAATTTAAAGGCGACGTCACTAATCCTGGGACTCGCGTTTTAAGCTTTCAAAGTATCAATGTGATTGATAAGCAAAATAATCGAGGAACATTAGTTCCCTGTCGAGGTGTTAGTTATCCTGACACAACAATCAAGAAAGTTAAGCGTACCCACGACGTTAACTACCTAACAGAAGGTCGTTAATATCATATTATTCAGTGCCCAGAATTTTTCTGGGCACCGAATTTAATTTCAGCTTCCTTTACTCATCAAATTTCATAATCCAAAACGCCAATTCTCCCCCTGACGCAAGAGTCACGAAAAAATTGCCTTATAATATAGTGAGGCTGCCTCGAATCTATAATACTATCTATCGACAAAAATATTTAATACGTGACCTTTAAAGAGGATATTTAGTCTAATGAAAAAGACATATGAGAATGCTGAAAAAGCGCTAGCTGGATTGCTAACAGACGGTCTAACGATAGCAGCGGGTGGGTTTGGGTTGTGCGGTATTCCAGAAAATTTAATCGGAGCAGTTGTAAATTCAAACATTAAAAATATCACTATTGTAGGTAACAACGCCGGAGTAGACGACTTTGGAATGGGCCTACTCCTAAAAAATCGACAGGTTAAGAAGGTCATAGCTTCATATGTTGGCGAAAATAAGGAATTTGAAAGACAAGTATTAGCTGGGGAACTAGAACTATAATTAAATCCTCAAGGAACTTTAGCCGAACGACTCCGAGCCGGAGGGGCCGGGATCCCTGGGTTTTTCACGCGAACCGCTGCGGGCACTAAGCTAGCTGAGGGAAAGGAAACAAAGATTTTTGATGGGATTGATTACGTAATGGAAACGGGCATAAAGGCAGATGTATCTATTGTGAAAGCGTGGAAAGGTGACCCTGAAGGTAACTTAATCTATAGAAAGACAGCAAGGAACTTCAATCCGATGATTGCCACTTGCGGAAAGACCTGTGTGGCAGAAGTAGAAGAATTAGTAGGTACGGGCGAGCTTGATCCTGACCAAATTCATACGCCTGGGATTTACATTAACCGAATTTTTCAGGGGCACAATTACGAGAAACGAATAGAATTCCCGACTACAGCTGAATCAGATACTAAAGGGGTATCGGTTGGACGTGAGCTTATGGCACAAAGAGCTGCTAAAGAGCTAAAAGATGGGTTTTATGTCAACCTAGGGATAGGTATACCGACACTAGTTGCTAATCACGTCCCTGAAAATATTGATATTACGTTGCAGTCTGAAAATGGTCTGCTGGGCATCGGCCCTTTCCCCGAACAAAGTGAAATAGATGCAGATTTAATAAATGCTGGGAAACAGACTATATCAGCTAACACCGGGGCAAGCTTTTTTTCTAGCGCGGAATCATTTGCAATGATCAGAGGCGGTCACGTTGATATCTCGATTTTAGGCGGCCTAGAAGTGGGCGCAAATGGAGATCTTGCTAATTTCATGGTTCCTGGAAAAATGATTAAAGGTCCTGGGGGTGCTATGGACCTGGTATCAGGCGTAAAACGGGTAGTAGTACTTCTCGAGCATACTGCAAAAGACGGCAGTCCAAAGATACTAGATGAATGTTCTCTTCCTGTCACCGGAAAAAATGTCGTAGATCTGATCATCACGGATCTATGTGTCTTTGAAGTCTTGCCGGATGGGGAAGGACTAAAGCTCGTGGAGCTCCACGCCGGAGTTAGCCTAGACGACGTGGTCGCCAAAACAGGTTGCCAATTTTCTATGTAAATTAAGCGAATCTAGGCTAGTTCTGGCACTGTGGGCAATCTTGAAAAGCGCCATACCAAGACTTCGGGTAAGCCCCAACTTTTGAGCTAGTTAATAGAATAGCCTCTTTAGCTAACTAGGTTAAGCGTAAATCTGGGCTGGTTTGAACCTAAGTGTGCCCTCAATATTTATGACAATACAAGAGAGGCCTGAAGAAATGCCCTACCAATGCCTAATCCTATCATCAAAACAAGATATCCAACTCGGTAAGTTAAATTAGAACTGAAGTCGGTCGTTTAATTAACAATGTCGCGTGCGGCGAAGTCTCAAACAGGCTAAGATTACTCTTTATGAAAATTACTTGTGTGATATTCGGGGAGTGTGGGAATGGAGAAAAATCTTGGAGAAAAATTTATATCATCTTCTAACGACAGGGAACTTATAGCCGAGTTTAAACGAAATCCAATCGGTCACCACAGCCCTGAGCTACAAAGACTTCTCACTCAATTTCGTGGTATCCCCATGAAAGATAAATTCTGCTTGCTGGTCATTCAACCAAATCGACTTTGGCAACTTGCCAAGACATCCGGAGTGCCTGGAAAGCCAGTACAGAAATTACCAAAAACCTTCAGCAACCAATCCGATGCGGAGTGGTATATCTTCCGTAAAAGATGGAAGTCTTTAACGGGAGAGACACTCAAACCTTAAACAACTTAGTAGAGACCGTCGAGGTTTATTCAGTAAAAAATTATGGGGGCCTTTTAAAATGACGATGAAGATAACTGCTTACGCAGACCGAACTAGTGTCGCACCAGAAGAATCAATTAACTTCATGGTTAACTGTCAGGCCAACTCCTTTAAGGCCGACTTCGTCAAACTAATATGCGGCGATCTAAATCCGGACGGACCAGGATATAAAGAACGTCCGATCAAAACAAAAGCGAATGGAACCTACCCGGGTAAACGGCAGGTTATTCATGCGGGCTCCTTTATACAATTAGAAGAAAGTGAACATTTTAATTCTCTAGAAAGCTTCACATTACAGGCGTTTATTTGGCCAACACTGCCGGAAAACGGTAAGCAGGTAATTATAGGGAATTGGTCCCAACGGAATTCAAACGGAGCCGATCTCTCGCTTGGGGCCCAAAACTCCGGTCTAATGCTAACACTCGGATTTGGAAAAGGTAAGCTGGAAGAATTTTCGACAGGAAAAAGCTTCTTGCCCAGGAACTGGTACTTCGTAAGCGCTACTTACGATGCAAAAACGAAAAGCGTGTCCTTAACGCAAGAAGCATTACATAATCACGCAAAAATTAATGATTCGGCTAAAAAGAAATATAAAGTCCACAATCATGGGATGAAAAACTGCGAACGAATGGCAACTATAGGCGCTAAATTCCTCAAACTAGATAAAAATAGAACTGTTTGTCAGAATCACTTCAACGGTAAAATAGATAGTCCTGCTATTGCATCTAGAGCTCTAAATGCTATGGAAATAGAGCAACTGAAACACCGCCAAAATCAAAGCTTAATGTCAACAGACGTTTTAGCCGCGTGGGACTTTTCAAAAAACATTAAATCCGTGAATGTTTCTGATGTATCTAGCAATCGTATTAACGGAAAGCTTGTCAACATGCCGGTGCGTGGAATGACCGGATGGAATTGGGATGGCGACGAAATGAACTGGAGTCATGCACCACATCAGTATGGAGCGATACACTTTCATGACGATGATGTGCATGACGCAGGATGGGAGGTAGACGTTACACTTAAAATCCCAAAAGGTCTGAAAAGTGGTTTATATGCGGCTAGATTACGATGCGGTAACAATCTAGAAGAAGAAGACTATGTACCATTTGCCGTTCTACCTCCTAAAGGGAAAGCTACAGCAAAAATTTGTTTTCTACTGCCCACAGCTAGTTATATGGCTTACGCTAATGAGCACATGGGGACCGATGCACCTATCGCCCAATTACTAGCCGGACGATTGGTCGAACACCAGCACCAAGATCTCTACAGGAACGAGCATCGAGAGTATGGTCCCAGCTGTTACGACGTGCATACTGATGGATCCGGAGTATGCTATTCGTCCCGTTTGCGACCTATACTGAATATGCGTCCAAAGTATAAAAGCTGGCTTGGTGGGAAAGGGTCCACCCTTTGGCAATTTAATGCTGATACACACATTATAAATTGGCTTGAAGCAATGAAATATGACTATGACGTAATCACAGACGAAGAACTACACTATGAGGGAGTTGACTGTTTAGAGCGATACAAAGTTGTACTATCCTCATCGCACCCTGAATATCATTCAAAAGAAATGTGGGACGCGATGGCTACCTACCAAGATAGAGGTGGTCGCCTAATGTATCTTGGCGCAAATGGTTGGTACTGGCGTATTGCCTTCCACGAGGAGGCAGACGGAATCATAGAGGTACGAAGAGCTGAAGGAGGCATTCGAGGGTGGGAGGCGCAAACTGGAGAGTATTATCATTCCTTTACTGGGGAATATGGTGGCCTCTGGCGAAGAAATGGCCGCGCGCCGCAAAAAATCGTCGGATCGGGTTTTACTGCACAAGGTTTTGACATTTCCTCATTTTATACTCGAAAACCGGATAGCTTTAAAAAACCTGTCAAATGGATAATGTCAGGAGTGAAGCCTGACGAAAAAATTGGAGACTTTGGACTCGTCGGAGGAGGTGCTGCTGGGCTTGAGCTGGATAGAGCTGATGTAAGCTTAGGCACCCACCCAGACGCTTACGTCCTCGCTTCGTCCGAAGACCATACCGATCTTTACCTACTTGTTTGTGAAGAGCTACTAATTAACTATCCAGGGCTTGGTGGACAGGAAAACCCACTGGTCAGAGCTGACCTGGTCTTTTACGAGACCGACAATGGGGGAGGTGTATTCTCAACTAGCTCAATAGCATGGTCAGGCTCACTTTCCCATAATAATTACAAGAATAATGTCTCTAAAATTACTAAAAACGTGTTGGATCGTTTTGTGAAAAATGGCCCAATAATCGACTAAAATTATCTCCAGTAGACTGGTTTTTTCTATTTTGGAGAACCAGCTAGTACAATTTGGAAAGACACTTGTTCTATTTTATATGTTGCGACGCATCATGCCGCTTGTATAATACACATCCCTATTAGTAATTCGATCTCCCCTCGAATCTAATTCTGGGACCTCCCAAAAAGCCGGAACTCAATGTTCCGGCTTTTTTTTGGTGCAGGCTGTTCCATTTTAGAGCAGCTAAGTTTCCCATACGGAAATACTCATTTTCAATTTAGCATGTTGCGGCGCACCATTCAGAAAGGTAAAGTACATGCATCTAGAAGATGCTTGAACCTCCCCTTCAGCGCTTTTAGAAACACTTGAGTAACTTGACCTCCCCTTCAATTTATTCAAGTCTCCCTAAAACCGGACCTCCTTGGTCCGGTTTTTTTATTAGTCCTGACCGTATTAAGTGGCCAAGGCGTTCAAAATAATAGAACAAAACTCTTCTACAACCCCATGACCACTATTTTTGGAAGAAGTAAGAGTAGCTGTGGAAATAACCTCCTTGGGAGCATCGGCAGAACACACCGAGATTCCTACCGATGACATACATTCAAGATCTTTAATATTACTGCTTATAAAACTCATCTCTTTCATGGGCAAGACCCATTCGTTACTCAAACTTTTTAACAATGTGTACTTATTAGACACGTTAGTATAATACTCACAAAATGGCAGATTTTTAATCCATTTTCGGGTTGGCTCGTCGTCGCTGGTATTTATTATGCAGAGCCGAATACCCTTTTTTTCAATCAACTTCATCGCATCTACATCATGTGCAAAAAAACGTTTTGCACAAATCCCTTCGGCACTGAAATAAACGGTCCCATCAGTTAATATTCGATCAACATCTATAACTAATACCTTAAGAACTCTCAGTTTAGGAGATATGTGTTCTATCAACATACTCAATTTCACCTTCAAGAATTATCTAAAAACACATCATACAGCGTGAATACAATATATTTACCAATGACTGGTGCCCGGTCCACCTTTAATCGGACCTAAGATATCCTTCGTAATCCAACCACCATAAAATTCGCCAGGCTGAGCCTGAACCGGTTCCGTATCCAAGAAACAATTTAAAACTCTCGGATAAAAAGAAGCATAACCTTTTAACAATTCAAAACCGTCCGATGGATCTTCGTAAGACCAACCCGCTATCACCTCTATTTCACCACCTGTGTATATTAAATAGCTGGCTGATCCTTTCCATTCACACCATGAAGAGTGTTCGATTTTCCTTAAAAAAGTCCAGTCAATAGATGAATGCGGTAGATAATAAACAGGGGGAGAGGCTGTTTCGATAACTCTGAGTGCAGATAACGTTTCCGCAATCAATCCTTTACTCGAAATTACACGAACCTGTTTAACCGAGCATTCAATCCGCGGAGGTCTTGGATAGTCCCAAACAGACTCCTGTTGAATTCCGGGCTCGTCGGCAAAAGGCGGCCTCGAAGACCCGTCATATTCCCACATATCAATTTATACTCGCTGATGTTGGCCTCAGTCGACACTTATTGTATTCAAATTCATTGAATATTAAAGTTGGTTTTAAAACTTGTCGCAATTTCGGCAGATATCAATTGAGGGGGAAGAACTAATGAAGATTTTAAAAAGAGGGAAAGTCCAAAAATATGCTTTCGACAATCGCGATGAGCCTTGCCTATACGTGGAATCGGGCGAAACTTTTCAAGTCGAAACAGACGATGCTCTGTCCGGCATGATATCGGACGATTCCGACGATCCAACTATCCAAGGGTTTAGTGGTAAGCACTTTTCGGAGTTAGCAGATGCAACTCCCGGCCTATTCAATCCAGTTGTCGGTCCTATTTTTATTGAAGGATGTCACTCAGGCGATGTTGTCGCAGTAGATATCGACTGGGTGGATCCTTGGCGTTACGGATTCTCCGGAATTTTACCGAAGATTGGCCCTCTAGGAGACTCGCTCCGTTATCACGAATGTACCGAAGGTCATGTTCAGGTGATAGAGCACCTCAAAGGACCAAGTGGGTTTACCAGAGATGGCACAGCGAAATACTCTGAAAACCTGAGCTGGCCTCTTGAACCATTTGTGGGCACATTAGCTACCGCACCCGAACGCGAGGTGTTTACATCAGTGCTTGGACAAGGTCCGTTCGGTGGCAACATTGATTGTAGAGATGTTTGTGCCGGTCATACTATTTATCTGAACTCTTATAATGAAGGTGGTCTCCTCTATATAGGCGATGTGCACGGCGGACAGGGGGATACAGAATTTACCGGTATTGCTGATGAGACTCGAGCCACGGTCCAACTCTCCTGTAGAGTGATTTCTAATAAACGCCTACCCTGTGTCAGAATAGAAAAGCCTGAAAGTATTGTAGCTATAGGTATTAATTTGCCAATGGAGCATGCGGTCTACGACGCGACGGATAACTTAATGCAATGGCTGGCAGATGAATATGAAGTACCGCCGAAAGACCTGTATATTCGTATGTCCTGTGACCCTGCTTTTAGGATCCGAACTTACCAGATGGTGCGTCTTCAAACCATTCAACACGTTGTAGGCGCAGAATATCCCAAAAGTAGGTTGTTCGATGCCATTAATTCCCCTACTAAGGTTAACAGATGAAAATAGGCGTATCTCTCCCAGTCAGGGAGCTCAAAAATGATATCGTAGCGATCAAAGATTTTTGCCAGACGGCAGAGCAGCTAGGCTACAATCACCTCCGCATTCCAGACCAGATCTTGAGGCCTGGAAACAAACATCTCCACGAACCCCTTACGCTAATGGCTTATCTTGCCGCCATTACGGAATCAATCGAGCTGACGCCTTCCGTCATTATATTGCCTGCACGACAGACTGTGTTAGTCGCTAAGCAAGCAGCAGAAATCGATGTCCTTTCCGGCGGAAGGCTCAGACTAGGGATAGGAGTTGGCGGCAGCGAAGAAGAATATGCTTTCTTAGGGGAAAACTTCAAAAATCGAGGAAAGCGGTGTGACGAGCAAATGCGCTTACTAAAAGCACTTTGGACACAAGATCAGGTTACCTTTAATGGCGATTGGCACTCTATCTCAGATAGCGGCCTTAATCCCTTGCCGGTGCAAAGGCCAATACCTATGTGGATTGGAGCTAAGGCGTCCCCAAATAGCGCAGTAGTAAAACGGATTGCTACCCAATCTAACGGTTGGTTTGTCTTGTGCACTCCAGAAGAGTTTCCTAGATTACATGAGAAAATCACATCGTGCGCCGCTGTGGCAGGCCGCAATCCTCTCGAAATTGGGACAGAAGCTGGGGTCGCTGTGGTCGGACCACGAGAAGCTGAGTGGGAAGATCGAGTCAGAAAATGGAATGAGATAGGCTTATCTCATCTTTGCATCCGAACGCTAGGCGGAGACCTCTCGCCAAACCAGCATCTTGCTAAACTAGAAGAAGTATCTCAATGCTTAGTAAATTTATTTTAAACAACTCAAATACAACGTCCTAAAGCTAGTCCCAAAATTTATTCAGTGTCTCCAAAAATAATTGTAGTTGGTCATGGTGGACCCAATGCCCAGCATCAGCAAACCCTTCGACCTTGGCATTGGAAAAAAATTTGATCCGACCATCATCCTCTGGACTAGATGCCCAACTTTCTTCACCATATACTAAGAGGGTGGGACATTTAATCTTCCCCCAGAGCGCCTGCAACTCGTCAGTCGGCATATCATAGGCTGGCCAATTTCGAACATAATTGTCAAACTTCCACGAATAAGTACCATCCTCATTTTGCACAGTCCCGTGAACTGTTAAGTGATAAGCCTGTTCTGGAGACAAATGCTTATTTTCTCCCTGCATTCGTCCTAACGCCTCTTCAATAGACTGATAGCGTCTAGGAAGTCTCCCAGCGAAACTTCTTTTCTCTTCTATCCAGTCTCTCAACCTCTCATCAAAGGTTTTTTTTGCTCGCTCCGCTAGGACTTTAGGAGGCCACCCCAGCCCTTCAATCGCAACAATAGATTTAACTGTATCGGGGTAAAGTCCGGCGTACCGAAGTGCGATATTCCCGCCAAGAGAATGCGCGAGAATTGTGACCGGCGCCAGGCCCTTCTGATGAATAAGCTGAGCTAAGTCGTAGACATAACTTGCCATATCGTAATGACCATCAGGAGACCAATCACTATCACCATGCCCACGTAAATCCGGCGCAATGATATGCCATTTTTCCCTCATAGAATGCGCTATCCAATCCCAATTACGGCAATGATCCCGACCGCCATGAATCATTAATAAAGGCTCTAAATCAGAATTACCCCAGTCTACATAATGCAGCCTGAGTCTTTGGGATAAAAAACGATGTGACGTAGGTCCTGGGGCCGACTCAATCATGAGGTAAAATAACTCCTCTGCTAATTCTTTAGGGATTTTTGAATATGATTAACACCCGAAACTATATTGTACGACATCTGCAGACAGGGACAATCTAATCCGAGCGATATAGCTTCTTTACACAAAAATCCTAACGTCTCTTCAACTTCTAATTCTCTACCAAAAGACAAATCTTGCACTGCCGACATGCGATGGCCTGGAGCTTCACGAGTAAAATCTTCCCCAATTTTTATCACTTCACCCGTCGCATCCTCTAGTGACGCCGCCGAGATTGTCGCCACAGGAAATGGCGCACGATCAATTAGCGTAACTCCTTGTTTCGACGCTATTAAGCTAGATTCGTAAATTATAGTAGCCGCAATTTGAGCCAAATAAGGGTTAGCTAATGTAGCTCCTGTGTCAGTCCGCGCGATCACAGACGTAACTAATAAAGCAGCCCAACCAACAAATTTAGACCACTCTTCAGTTTCTATATTGTCACTATAAATTGTATTTATCCCAGCAGTATTCATAGTTGCGGCTATACTTCTTACGTGCGTCGACAGACCTCCAATATAAACCGCGACATTGCGCGTAAAATTAGCCACACCATCACTACCCAACTCCCCACTAAAATTTGCCATACACCCTAAGACACTTGACTCTGGGTAAAGATTTTTCAAAAGACGAGTCTTCTCGACACCATTAGCTAAGGAAAATACTGCCCGCGGGTTACAGTTACCCACATCCGAAAATGCGTGCTCGAACTGGTAGGTCTTAACAGCGTAAACCAAGATATCTTTTTGCACCGGCCTATTGATGGTCAAACTTCCGCGGCCACTTCCCGAAATATTCCTCAAGCCTTTGACGCGGAGCCCGTTAGCCTCTATTTGCGTTTTCCGAGCTCCCCTCACTCGGACATTGACTACGTGACCGGCCTGCAATAGGTGGGCACCGAGTATAGTTCCTAACGCACCGCACCCAACTATAGTAAAACGCAATTGCTATCACTCCAATAAAATAGTTGCAACTATATTAATCCAACACCAAATCTAATATTCTCATTATAAATATAACATCGAAACTCTAGTAAAAAATTTAATTATTTAAGGTTAACAAAGTATGCGTTGTGAAGTTGTCGCCATAGGAACAGAACTCCTTCTAGGTCAAATTATAGATACAAACTCATCCTGGATAGGGGACCACCTAGCTCAAATTGGAATCGACTCCCTCCACCAAACTAAAGTAGGGGACAATCACGAGCGTATAGTAGATGCTCTGAAAACCGCACTGAAAAGAAGTGACGCTGTAATATGCTGCGGTGGTCTTGGCCCGACACAAGACGATATCACTCGAGAAGCCATTGCTGAAGTAATGGGTGTGGAACTCGAATTAGATCCCAATATTGTTGAAATAATCAAAAGGATGTTCGAATCTCGCGGGAGAACGATGCCTGATAATAACTTAAATCAAGCAAGGATCCCAAAGGGGGCTGCCGCAATTGCAAAACAACCTGGGACCGCTCCTGGCCTCATATGCCCTATTGGTAATCAAGTGATATACGCCGTGCCTGGCGTGCCTTATGAAATGCATCAAATGATGGAGTCAGCAATTCTACCTGACCTACTCAAGCGTTCAGGAACAAAAGCGGTCATTAAAAGTAGAGTTTTGAAGACGTGGGGACACAGCGAAAGCCGTCTAGCAGAGCTCCTGTCTAAAAGGATCGAACAGCTGGATGAAAAAGGGAATCCTACGCTGGCGTTTCTCGCTAGCGGCATAGAAGGACTGAAGGTAAGGATCACGGCTAAAGGGGAAACTGAAGCCTCGGTGTTGCGTACTATCGAAAAAGAAGAAGCTATTGTTAGAGACTTGCTGGGAGATAGTATATTTGGGAGTGATGAGGAAACTATGGAATCGACCGTTATCAAGTTGCTTAAACAGCACAGCCTCACAATGTCTGTTTCGGAAGTTACCAGTGGAGGGATCGCAAGTGCTCGGTTATCAAGTAAAGATCCTTTCGGAGAAGTATTTGTTGGGGGCCTAGTGCCCAGGTCCTCTATAGTGCGAAAACATATCCTTGGCCTAAAAGACGATCTCATCGGGACCAAAGAAGGCGCGAAAAATCTCGCGAAAGCGACGCGAGAATTTTTTGGAAGCGATATTGGCCTCGCTACTACAGGAGAACATGATTTACCAAGGAAGAGTGCGGCTGGGCAAACATTTTTAGGTATCGCGGATTCAAAGGGTGAGCGAGTGGAACTAGTGAAATTACCCGGCGATTACGAGAGAGTCCGACAATTTAGTGTTATCAGTCTCTTAAATGCTCTACGACTCGAGATAATTAAAAAATGAACATTAGTATCAAATACTGTGTGCAGTGAAACTATAAGCCCGAAGCACTCCGTGTGAGATCGCTGCTGCTGGAATACCAAAAAATTGAAGTTATCCTGATAGAAGGCGACGGTGGTGTTTTTGAGATAAGTAAATCAGATAAAACGGTCTTTTCTAAAAAGCTAAGCGGAAGGTTTCCGACAGAGACTGAGGTGCGAGCTATGGGCAAAGAAGTCTAGTACGATGCTGGTCACACTGTGGGTAAAAGACGCTCTGCAAAAACCCTATAGTACTTTTGATCACATAAATACTTATGCGGTACAACAATCTATAGCAATGGGGATCGAAACTTCTCCCGCTGAAGTTAAAGCGGCGCTGGATAAACTTATTGAAAAAAATATTGTCGAAACGCACCAATACCTGGCTGAAGAAAAATATTATGCTGAGACTATTTATGACAAAAGTAATATTTACTGGTATTTTTTTAAACTTAAAGGACCCGATTAAGCAGTCATCAAGAATCTAAGGAGAGCGAAATGGCTATCGAATCCGACTTACTAACTCAAACTATCGAAACTGTAGCTCCGCTCATCAAAAGCAAAGAAATATCACCCGTTGCATTAACAGAGGCAATGCTGGATAGAATACGTAAAATAGATAAAAAACTTAATAGTTACATCTCAATATCAGACGAACTCGCCCTTAAAGGGGCAGCTCAGGCCGAATCAGAAATCAAAAAAGGATTGTATCGAGGGCCACTTCATGGAGTTCCTATCGCCCTCAAAGACCTTGTCAATGTTACTGGAATAGAAACAACTTGCGCTTCGACAATACGAAAAAAGTTCAAAGCAGAACACGACGCCACGGTAGTCGAAAAACTTAAAAGCGCGGGCGCAGTGATATTAGGGAAACTCAATCTAACCGAATTTGCTCTCTATGGTTACCATCCTGACTATAGGCCTCCGAATAATCCCTGGAACATTGAACATTGGTCAGGAGTGTCTTCCAGTGGTTCAGGAAGCGCGACTGGAGCCTCCCTTTGCTTTGCTAGCCTCGGAACTGATACCGGTGGATCAATTCGGTTCCCTTCAGCAGCCTGCGGGGTCGTAGGTATCAAACCTACTTTTGGAAAAATAAGCAGGTATGGCGTTTTCCCATTATCTGACACACTCGATCATATTGGCCCTATGGCTCGCAGTGTGCGTGACGCGGCGATGGTCCTAGAGATACTTGAGGGGCGTGACTCACGCGATGGATCTACCCGTTCCGATAAAAGTAGCGACTATTTATCCGCTGCTAATCAAGGCTTAAGGGGCATCACCGTAGGGTTTGATCAGCAATATTCATCTACCGACTGCGACCCTCAAATGTTTCAAGCTACAGCCACTGCAGTTGAGCTAATGAGACATGAAGGCTCTCAAATTATAGAAATTAATCGGCCAGAAATCGTCGAAGCCGCCGATCATTGGATGACAATATGCTCAGTTGATGCTTTGTGTGGGCATGAAGGTTTGTTCCCAGAAAAAGCCGATGATTACGGTCCAGTTTTCCGCTCACTTCTAGAACATGGCCTACAAGTAAGTGCGAAAGAGTATGCGAAAGCATGCAAACAAAGACAAGCTACACGAGCGTTAATCAATGAACTCTTAGAGACAGTAGACGTACTTGTTTGTCCTGCCATGCCTGGATTAGCAGGGCCCCAATCGGATTATCCGCCGCAGCAAGTAGCTGCGATAGACGATATAGCACCCTTGGTACGATTTGCCGCACCCACAAACTTTTCAGGTCATCCCAGCATTACCGTACCAAATGGCTTTGACGCTTCTGGAATGCCTACTGCTATGCAATTTATTGGGAAATTAGGTGATGAATCGTCCATCATAAGGGCGGCCGCGGGATATGAAGATCTGACCGAATGGCACACAATGCGACCAGACTTATAAAATAGTAATAGCTCCTCAGAAAACACCGCAATTATTTTTTACTGCGTGACAAATCCAGAATTCGCCATAGATACCAGCTAGCGATACTACGATACGGCCGCCACCGTTCCCCATACTCGCGTAAAGTCTTTCTATCAGTCTCTCGACCACTACTCACCAAGATCGCATGGCCCAACCTCAAGCCGAGATCATCAACAGATAAAACGTCAGGACGACCGAGACGAAACATTAAAACCATTTCTGCGGTCCACTTCCCTATGCCCTTAACATTCGACAAAACCTCCACTACCTGTGCATCGTCCATCCTTCTTAATGCTGCCAATCCGGGTACTCTCTTCGATAAAGTTTTCTCCGCCAGATCCCCTATTGCTGCTACTTTATTTCGAGACAAACCTACGCTGCGAAGCTCAGTCTCGTTTATCGATAAATAATTTTGGGGCGTCAGGCCGCTCGGACCCCGAGGTAATATGCGACAAAAACGTTCGAAAATTGTCGCTGCTGCCTTAGTACTCAACTGCTGACCTATTATAGTACGTGTAAGTGCGGCAAAAATTGTTGAGGTTTTGCGTATTGTTAAACTTGGCATGCCGATTTGATCAATAAAATGTCCTAAATATTCGTCTCGAGTTTTCAAATACGCGGCGGCACGCCGAGGACTATATAGAAATCCTCCGCTGTGTTCCAACCTCATACGCTCAATCTCTAAAAGGTATTCTTTCAAGCCAACTCCACCAGCTGCGCTAAATCCAGTCAGAGCTCCATCAGCTGCTACCACGCGATGACAGGGAACCAATAAAGGAATGGGGTTAGCCCCAAGTGCACGGCCAACTGCTCGCGCGGAATTAGGACTACCAATCCTCTTGGCCAACTCTCCGTAAGAAATCGTTTTCCCTGCAGGGATCGCTCTGGTAAATTCATACACCCTTTTACTAAAAGGAGTTAACGTCGATATGTCGATACTTATCGCGGAAAAATCCTGAGCCCTACCCTCGACGTGCGACAGCACATCACGACAAAGATTGGCTATTAACCTACTTGGGACTGCATCCCCAACAAGATTTGGGTACTGACCTCGCATTTTTTTTTCAGTGAGCTCTTTGGTCGCCTCAGGTAACTGGAAACCCAAAATATTGTTGCCGTCCCAGGCTAAGCCACACCAACCGATCGCCGTATAAAAAAAGGTTAATCCCTTATTACTCATGGCTACACACATTACTAGAGATGAAACAAACTATCTAACAATTTACATTTTGGACTTGTCTTCATTAATGTAATAAAGGTATTGTCTCGTTTTCACATTTCTAAACGGAGCTAGGGCATGATTTACAGTTTGGGAAGTAACAGCGTTCAAGACGAAGGTGCCTGTTTTATAGCGCCAGATGCTTCTGTTATTGGAAATGTCCGCTTAAAACATAATGCGAGCATCTGGTTCGGGGTTGTTATACGGGGCGATAATGACCTAATCACTATCGGAAAAAATTCCAATGTGCAGGATTTATCGGTTTTGCATACCGATCCAGGTTGTCCTTTAACAATTGGGTCTAATTGCACTATAGGACATAAAGTCATGCTACATGGATGCACTATTGGGGATAACTCACTGATAGGAATAAATGCTGTTATTTTGAACGGTGCTACAATTGGAAAAAACTGCCTGATCGGCGCAGGAGCACTGATCACTGAAGGGAAAACGATACCTGATGGTAGCCTCGTGCTTGGCTCGCCTGGAAAAGTCGCTCGAGAACTATCGGCGACCCAAATAGCAAATCTCACCGCATCCGCTGAAGGCTACGTTAAAAACGGAAAACGTTTTTCTGCAGAGTTATCCTAAAGATATAAGCTAAATTTAGAACCACTACTTATCAAAAAAGTTCCAATCAGTGGTCGGAAGCGTAGCGATTAATAATTTGTTTGCCTAACGCCATCATATGGACTTGATCAGGACCATCCGCCTGTCGGCACCATCTCGCGTAGTTAAATGCCTCCGCCATGCAATAATCACCCGTCAGGCCTCCGGCACCATGTATTTGCATGCATCGATCGATGACAGTTTGTGCCATAAGAGGTACCGTGATTTTTGCCGCCGCTATAAAATCCATCGCGCTTTTCGCACCTAGTTCATCCATCTTAGCGGCCGTTTTCATCGTTAGTAACCGTGCCTGTTCTATTTCACAAAATGACTTGGCGATATCTTCTCTAATTGATTGATGCTGAGAGAGTGTTTTACCAAAAGTCGAACGGGAGACTGTTCGCTTACAGGCAAGCTCTAGAGCCCTCTGTGCGCCACCAATTAATCGCATGCAGTGATGGATCCTTCCAGGTCCCAGTCGACCTTGAGCGATCTCGAATCCGCGCCCCTCACCAAGTAAAATATTTTCGACCGGAACTCGCACATTATCAAACCTAACCTCAGCATGCCCCTGAGGTGCATCATCGTAGCCTAATGTGGTTAACGGTCTTGTTATAACGAGTCCATCAGTATCTTTAGGAACTAAAATTTGGCTTTGTTGCAGATGTCGATTAGGATTCTCTGGATCGGTTTTCCCCATGACGATAAAGATTTTGGTCCTCTCGAACATGGCGCCAGTGATAAACCACTTTAAACCATTAATCACATACTCATTACCGTCACGCACAATTGAGGTTTGTACGTTAGTAGCATCGCTTGAGGCAACATCCGGCTCGGTCATAGCAAAAGAGGAACGTATTTCTCCGGCTAAGAGAGGCTGCAACCAGTCAGCTTTTTGCTGTTCTGTAGCATATTTTATAAAAACCTCCATATTTCCTGTATCCGGAGCATTACAATTAAATACTTCTGAGCTCCAATAAACACGGCCCATGATTTCAGCAAGCGGGGCATATTCTGCATTGCTTAGTCCGCCATAGTCCTTTGGCATAAATAGGTTCCATAAGCCCTGTTCTCTGGCTAAAGTCTTTAGCTCTTCAACAAGAGGGATAGTAGAAAATCTATCTTCGAGGCCTGATAATTCTTCGTGATACCGATGCTCGTTAGGATAAATGTGCTGTCCCATGAACTGTTCTAACTGAAGCTTTAATTCATCCGTCGATACGGTAATATTCGCGTACATAAACTTTTCCCGTAAAATTTTTCGAATATTTTACCTCTAATTTGCATTCGTTGGTATTTCAATCACTATTCGCATTTACAAGAATGAAAAAAAATGATGTGATGGTACCCAATGGATTAATAGCTTAATTTCCCCTATCAAAGATAAACAAATTCAAGGTAACGGCTAATGGCTCAAAACAAAACATTAACTGCACTCCAGCAAAACTACGCTCTGACTGCTGTAGACGATTATGATATGCGAATGTATGTCCTGGAGCACCTGAGAGATAAAGACAAACGTAATGCGCTTATAGCGGAACATCGTCAATTTCCAAGGGGTGGGGCGACTCAACCTGGAACGCCACCGCCTTTGCAGAGCCCCGTATTAAAAAAGTTAGTCGACAAGCTAAGAATGTTCCCACAGAAGGGAAAACATACCATCGTGGAGACCATTCCTTGGAAAGAATACTCAATCGGAGTACTGCCTGGAGCGCGAGGTAATGCGGTAAAAATCACTAAAGAAAAGTATAGTACTAGAGAAGATGCAGAGCATGCGATCTTCTGTAAAAGACTAAAATCACTGTGCGCTCATTACGAAATACGCATGTAAAAAATAAAGTAGGGAGCAAGTAAATGAAACAAAATTCAATGTTGCGTATCACGGGGTATTCTGATCAATGCTCGGTGGAGCCTGGAGATGAAATCACCTTCTACGTTCATAGTGAATTTGGTGAACCGTATCAATCAGATATTGTTCGACTGATCAACGGCGATACCAACCCTGAAGGTCCTGGATTCAAGGAAAAAGTATTTCGTACGAGCGTCAACGGAAAGTACAAAGGGGCAAATCAGCCACTTATGGCCGGCAGCTATATTTTGGGGCCCCAAAGTGAGCTATTTGATTTAGAAAGTCTGACTATGTGTGCCTATATCTATCCTACAACGCCAGTTATTGATACAGAGGGCGTCGCGGTTGGAGAACAAGCTCTGTTAGGAAAGTGGGACGACTCCAAAAAAGTAGGCTACGGACTATTTATTAACGACGCAGGGGCGCTGGAATTTAAAATTGGAAAGGGTCGAGGAAAAATAGAAACCTTTAGCACCAAAAAGGCAATGATGCGGAAAGTCTGGTACAAGGTCATGGTCAGTTATGACGCGAGTAACGGGAAAGGCTTTATCTGTCAGATACCTTACTTAACTGCTACAAACGGAGGTCATGGACCGAGCATGCTGCATCCTCGGTCAGATACAGAGGCGGAGAAAAATTTTAAAGTAAAAAATGGACCGGCAAAAATAACGTCAGCACCATTTATGATGGCCTCTAGTGCAAAAGACCCCGACTGTGGACGAACTGTTTCAGGTGCGCACTATGGCCAGCTCGCCGAGCCATGGACTATTCCAGAGCATACTCAAAAATATAACGGTAAAATAGATCGACCACGTATAACTAACCGCGCCTTAAGTAGAGCCGAAATCGAGCTAATAATGGGTGCCCCAAGAATGGAAGCTATTCCAACAGAGCTTAGAGAGAGCGTAGTTGCTGCGTGGGATTTTAGCGCCAATATACGTGATAATGCGGCCTCTACGCACATCGTAGATATGGGACCTCATAGACTACATGGAGTGGCAATTAACTTGCCCGTGCGAGGTACACCGGGACACAACTGGTCCTCACACTTCATGAGTTTTATCCACGGGCCACAAGAATACGGAGCTATTCACTTTCATGATGAGACCGTTGACGATGCTCGTTGGCGACCTAGTTTCACTATGAAAATTCCTGATAGGATGGTTAGCGGCGTTTACGCTGCTCGCTTAAGGGTAAAAGGCCAATCAACACCTGAATACGAAGACTATATCCCGTT
Organism: uncultured Gammaproteobacteria bacterium; assembly: GCA_938075585.1. GTDB lineage: Bacteria > Pseudomonadota > Gammaproteobacteria > UBA4457. Next base: position 44,856 of record CALJHG010000003.1, read on the forward strand.
TTTTGTCAGGCCGCCCAAAGGAACTACCACGGCAAAAATTGCGCTCATTATGCCAACTCATAGTTACATGGCTTACGCCAACGATAATCTCAGCGTAAACTCTGTTGTAGCGCAATTGCTAACAGGACAAGTACCTCTGCTGCAGCCAGGTGATTTACTTCTAAATCAAGAAAGAGGTTACGGGCTTGGTACTTATGCATCCTATCGTGATGGCTGGGGCGTCAATGTTTCGTCAAGACTTCGCCCAATCCTTAATATGCGACCAAAGTATCTGCATGTACTATCACCATCCATTTGGCAGTTTAATGCCGATCTGCATTTAGTTGATTGGCTGCACGAACTCGATTATGACGTCGACATCTATACAGACGAAGACGTTCAGAGAGAGGGCGTAGATCTTTTAAACCGTTATCCAATCGTATTAACGGGACACCATCCGGAATATATCTCTGAAGAGCAAATGGATGCTTATCATGACTACCAATTACAGGGAGGAAGATTCTTATATTTGGCTGCTAACGGCTTTTATTGGATCACTGTGCCGCATCCTGACAACCCAAATATTGTGGAAGTTAGAAAAGGTGATAACGGAACTCGCGCCTGGACTATTAATCCAGGAGAGTACTGCAATGCTTTCGACGGAAAGCATGGTGGACTCTGGCGAGTGAGAGGTCGAGCGATGAGTAAATTATTAGGCGTCACTTTTACCTCGTTTGGATTAACCTACTCGTCGTACTATCGCAGAGCTCCCGATAGTGAGCTACCTGAATGTAAATGGATAATGAAAGGGATCGGGTCCGACGAAGTCATCGGTAATTTTGGTCTTGTCGGCGGAGGTGCTGCGGGATTGGAACTTGACCGGTATGATTTAGAACTAGGGACTCCAAATAGAGCCTACCTTCTCGCTCACTCTGAGGGACATAATGATATTTTTGTGTCTGTTACGGAAGAATCGACATTCAATGCGAGAGGATATACTCAAGGCGGTACTGGCGACAATAATCCCTGGACGCGTGCCGATATTGTCTACTATAAAACACCCAATGACGGCGCTGTATTTTCGGTAGGTTCGATGTCATGGTGTGGTTCTTTGCAGCACAATGATTATAAAAACAACGTTTCGCAAATTATGCAGAACGTTCTAAACGGATTCTTAAAATCAGGGGCGCTGCCTTGAGAAAAGAAGAAAAAGAGGTCGAACTGGAACGAGATCACTATTGGTGGCTCCACCCAGCACTTAGAGGACAAGAGTCGATGGGTAGCGATGTCGAGGGAGCTCTTCCATGGCAATGGGAAGAAACAGCCGAATTCGACAGTACTGAGCATCTTGAAACGATTGACCCCAGCGGCCCCTACGCCGACTTTGCAAAACTTTTGTACAAACTTAATGGCTACAAGCCAGGCCCAGTTACCGGCTGGTATATAGTCTTATCTCCAAAAAAAGGACAGTACGCAGTAGGCCAACTTTGCGTCGATCCGAACGTACCCGTAATTCTTTTCAAAGACAGGGTCTTTGCTACTGAAAGTGAAGCACGTGAGGCAGCTACTCTCCTCAAACAAGCACATCCGGGACTGATCCATACGAGCTAGTCCCGATTTACACAAATCAACAATAGAATGAGTAAACAGCGACGCTTTTGGGCACTTATCTCTCTAATTGTAGCCGGTGAGCTAATATTCAGCCTGCCATTCCATGTTCCACGCTACTTCCGACCTTCCTTGCTTGAAGCATTTAGTCTAACAAATACTGCTCTTGGAAATATCTTTGCCGTGTACGGAATAACGGCAATCCTAGCTTACTTCCCGGGCGGGATTCTGGCCGATCGCTTCGATCCTAAACGCCTCATCATAGTGTCCCTGATTTTAACAGCTCTAGGAGGAATCTATTTTTCTAGCATACCCGATACTTTCAATCTTGGTATTCTCTATGGGTACTGGGGATTTACCACTATATTCTTATTTTGGGCTGGCTTAATGCGAGCCACAAAAGCCTGGGGAGGAGATACTTCACAAGGAAAAGCTTTCGGCTTTTTAGACGGTGGGCGTGGTCTGATAGCAGCTATCTTTGCGAGTGTCGGGGTGTGGCTTTTCTCTAACGCACTCCCGCCGACAGATCTCATTGAAGTGACTGAAAGAAAATCAGCTCTGACCATTGTTATCCTCTCCTACAGCCTAGCGACCGCTATGGCGGCACTACTTGTTCTTATATGTCTCCCAACTCAAATCAGGGGCAATGTCCCTGATTCAATGCCGAAGAATACTCTGCTGACTGTGCTAAGTAGACCAGTAGTTTGGTTAAAAGCATTAATTATCTTCTGCGCATACTGCGGTTATAAAGGTCTTGATAATTATGGTCTTTACGTGCACGAAGTCTTGAGACTAAGTGAAATAGAATCCGCAAAATTCATGGCATACATGGCGTTCCTGAGACCAGTGGCAGCCGTACTTGCCGGATTTCTAGCTGACCGGTTTCTAGCGAGTAGTGTTATAAAATGGTCATTTCTGTTGTCATCAGGCGGCTACATCGGCAATATAATTGTGAACGGACAAATCGCTCTAGCCAATATTGTATTTGTCACACTTATCATCACTTTTCTCACAGTGTTTGCATTACGGGGCGTTTACTTCGCACTTTTGGCAGAAACCCAGACTCCCACTAGATTGACTGGAACTACTGTGGGGATAATATCAGTGATAGGGTACAGCCCTGACATATTTTTTTCGCCATTAGCGGGCAGGATCCTAGATGCATTTCCAGGGGCTCAGGGTTATACGTATTATTTTTCTCTGCTAACCTTGTTTTCGCTAACTGGATTACTTACTACTATTATTTTAATCAAAAAAATCAACGAAGGGCGAGTATGAAAAATAAAATATGTGCGATTGTTGGCGCAGGCCAAGGGTTAGGACAGGCCCTGGCCCGACGTTTTGCCAAAGGAGGCTATACGCTAGCGCTAATCACTCGTTCGCAAGAAGGCGGCTCAGCAGCACTTATCGCAGCTCAAGAAGCAGCGCCAGAGCTAGCGCATGAGTATTATCAAGCGGATGCCACCAAGCCAAAGGAATTAGAAGACACCCTAAAAGAAATTATCCTGAGCAAAGGCGATATTACTACTCTGATATACAACGTAAGAGGTGGCTATGCCACTAATGACCCGCTAGACATGTCCTATAACGACGTTGAATCTATATTAAATCTTGAAGTGGTGGGTGCATTCGCAGCAGCTAAATCTGTGCTCCCTGATATGCTAACCAAATCAAGCGGAAATATAATATTCTCCAGTGCAACAGCCGCCTTCCGCGGATCCGGTACAAATCCCTTGTACGCAATCGGCAAATTTGGTCTACGTGGTCTCTCGCAGAGCTTAGCCAAAGCCTACGGCAAAAACGGCGTACATGTGACTCACGTTCGGCTGGACTGTGAGTTAGATGTACCTGATGTTCGACAATGGATGGGCGACGAATTTGATATTGATAAAACCAGTAATGTTGATGATGTTGCAGAGACCTATTGGTGGACACACGAGCAACCAAAATCTGCTTGGAGTAACGAAATTGAGATCCGCCCCTACTCCGAAAACTGGACTTACTAAAACCACTGGGACAAAAAGGAACTTTGTAACGTGTCAAAAAAATTCATTGGTAAAGTAGCTGTTGTAACCGGCGCAAGCCGAGGAATCGGCAAATCAATTGCTTTATCATTAGCCAGTCAGGGCGCCCGAGTAGTCTGTACCGCGACGATTGCCGAAAATGCAGATACTACCGTAGCAGACATTAAAGAGGCAGGTGGCCAAGCGATGTCTATCGGGTGCCGAGTAGAAGATCCGGATATGGTTAAAGACTCGTTTGCTTTAATTCATCAAAACTATGGTTCCGTTGACATACTTGTTAACAATGCAGGGATCTCAAAACCAATGCTGACCATGGAAATGAGTGAAGAAAACTGGGACATCCACATGGATATCAACTGTAAATCTATTTTTTTGTGCTCCCAAGCAGTGGCGCATCAAATGAAAGAAAATGGAGGTGGATGTATCATTAACATCGGCTCTATTCTTGGTCAAAATGCCTTTCCAGCTACGCTAGGTTACTGTGCCTCGAAGGCTGCCGTTGATCAAATGACAAAAGTCATGGCTATAGAATGGGCACGATTTGGTATTCGCGTAAATTGTATTTCACCTGGCTACATTAGGACCGAGTTAATTGATCAGCTTGCACGGGAGGGGAAATTAAAACTATCTGACCTAGAAAGGCGAACGCCCCAAAGAAGGCTAGGAACAGGCGCAGATGTCGCTAATGCAGTAAATTTTGTTGCTAGCGAAGATGCGAACTTCATGACCGGTGAAACGCTGATAATCGATGGCGGATGGAACGCGTTCGGTTATTACCAAACTTAGTTTAAAGCTTTCAAAATATTGGCACATCAGCCAATTTTAGCCTATGGTATTTGTCCATGACTGTAATAAAAGAAATCACGGAAAATAATTCAAAATACATGGGCTGGCGTAAACAACTGCACTCGATACCCGAACTCGCCTATAAAGAAAACGAAACCTCTAACTTTATTGCTGAAAAACTCGAGAGTTTTGGTATTCCGATCGTCCGCGGGTTAGGCAAAACCGGATTAGTCGGAACTATAAGATCGGGAAATAGCGATCGTTCAATCGGGCTTCGAGCTGACATGGATGCTCTGCCAATAAACGAGCTAAATACTTTCGCACACAAGTCAAAGCATGCGGGAATAATGCACGCATGCGGACATGATGGTCATTCGGCAACACTCCTTGCCGCTGCTGAGTATCTTTCTAAAAATAGAAATTTTGACGGTATCGTGCATTTTATCTTCCAACCTGCCGAAGAAGGAGAAGCTGGTGCCAAGGCCATGATAGAAGATGGGCTATTTGAAGATTTTCCCATGGAGTCAGTCTACGCGATTCATAACTGGCCCGGCCTTCCGATTGGTGAAATTGCAATGCGTAGTGGTCCAATAATGGCTGCAATGGATGTGTTTGAAATAAAAATTATTGGTAAAGGTGGCCACGCCGCATTGCCCCACTTAGTGATTGATCCTATCCCAGTTGGTGCCCAAGTAGTACTCGCGTTACAAAATATCGTATCGAGAAATCTCAGCCCTACCGATACCGCAGTGGTATCAGTCACTCAATTTCATGCTGGAGATGCCTGGGCCGTGGTTCCCAAAGAGATCATACTAAAAGGTACCGTTCGGAGCTTCACGCCCAACGTTCAAAAATTGATAGAACAACGTATGAAAGAAATAACTTCAGGGATTTGTACCGCGAGTAATTGCGATTTCAATTGGTGGTATGAAAAGCGATTTCCCCCGACAGTTAACTCCTCAGTAGAAACAGAGCTGGCAGCAAAAGCTGCACGGTCAGTATGCGGAAACGAATCAGTAAACGCTAACGTAGAAATGGTAACCGGCTCTGAAGATTTTGGTTATATGCTGCAAGAAAAACCTGGATGCTATGCGTTCCTTGGTAACGGGCCAGGAGAAGGAGGGTGCATGCTGCATAGTGCACATTATGATTTTAATGATGAAATCATACCGGTGGGGGCAAGCTATTTTGTGCAATTAGTAACAGAAGAATTAAAAATTTAGCTTAGTACACGTCAGTACACTAAAGGAGTAGTAATGAACAAACATAAAGAACTAATTACGGCTGGGTTTAACGCGTTAGCCGATGGTGATTCAGGGCCGTTAATGGGGTTATTTGACGACAGCGTTCAGTGGCGAATAATTGGAGACACAAAATTTTCCGGACTGTATGAAGGAATGGAGGAGGTCACTGGGCGACTTCTCGGTCCATTGTCCGAGCTACTTGACGGTCATCTTCATATATTCGTGGACAACCTAATTTCGGAAGGTGACTATCTCGTTTGCCAAGGCAGGGGCGAATCAAAAACTATATCCGGCGGCACATATAATAATACCTACTGCTGGGTATACAAATGGTCTGGCGATAAAATTACGGCGGTAACTGAATACTTAGATACTGAAATACTAAGGGCCTCTTTTGAAAATTAGACCACGGTGGGGGCTAAGAATAGATCAAAGTACTAGACATTAAAACGAAAATGCATGACGTCACCATCTTTTACAAGATACTCTTTCCCTTCGACCCTTAACTTGCCAACCTCTCTTGCCTTAGGCTCTCCCTCACATTCTATATAGTCTTGATAACCAATAACTTCTGCTCTAATGAAACCTCTCTCAAAATCAGTATGTATAACACCAGCAGCCTGAGGGGCTAAAGCGCCTTGCTTTACGGTCCATGCTCGGCTCTCTTTTGGTCCCGCTGTGAAAAAGCTCTGCAAGCCCAATAAACGATATCCAGCTCGAATCACTTTATCTAGACCAGACTCCTCAATTCCTAAGTCTTTCAAAAACTCATCTCTATCAGACTCTGGTAACGCGGCTATTTCCGCTTCTATCTCTGCACAAAGAAAAATACATTCGGCTCCGATCTCGTTCGCGTAGGCTTCTACCAGCGATACTTGGGGGCTGTGTTGCAGTTGGTCTTCTGAAACATTCGCTATAAAAAGCATAGGCTTCACAGTTAATAGTGAAAGCTCTTTAGCTAATATTAGAGCAGGATCAGCAATAGCAAGATTAGCCGCGCGGATAGCGACACCGTTTTCTAAGTTCTTCAAAAGTATAGTGAAGCACTCGACACGTTGACGCTGTTCCTTGTCGCCGGATCTGGCTTGCTTTTCTGCCTTTTCCAAACCACGCTCGCATAATTCCAAGTCAGCAAGCAATAACTCCGTCTCAATGATATCGATATCCGCGACTGCATCAATTCGTCCCGAAACATGCGTAACGTTATCGTCTTCAAAGCAGCGAACGACGTGTGCGATCGCGTGCGTTTCTCTGATATGCGCTAAAAATTTATTTCCCAAGCCTTCGCCATTAGACGCCCCTTCAACTAACCCTGCGATATCAACAAATTCCATGGTGGAAGGAATGACCTTCTTTGAACTTGCGATCGAAGCTATGCGAATTAATCTCTCGTCGGGAACAGAAACTATACCGACATTAGGTTCTATCGTACAAAACGGATAATTCTCGGCCGCAATTTCAGCGCTGGTAAGCGCATTAAATAAAGATGACTTGCCGACATTCGGTAATCCAACAATTCCACACTTAAAACCCATTAAATATCACTCACGTTAGTTATCATCTCGACGGTTCAAAACATTCATAGCACTTTCAAAGGAACCAGACATGATTTCATCAGACAGTGCCAGAACATCATCTATGCGAGAAGAGATGATCAACCGCTCTTTGGCACCGGGTTTACCTAAAACAAAACTGCTGACATCGCGACCTGACTCAGGCCGACCTATGCCTATTCGGACTCTATAGTACGCGTCTGATCCAAGACTTTGGGTAATACTTCTAAGCCCATTATGTCCTCCATGACCACCACCATATTTGAGGCGAACGCAACCCACACTTAAATCTAAATCATCGTGAGCGACTAAAATATTTTTAGCTTCGATACTGTAATAGTTAGCGTAAGACGCCACGCTTTGTCCACTCAGATTCATATAGGTGGTTGGCTTCAAAAAGCTTACGCCATTTGGACATTTACCAGAGATTCCTGAATGTCGTACACTGGGGCTTAGTGAGGCTTCATTTTTACTAGCCCACCCATCTACAAGCCAAAAACCGACATTATGTCGATCATTTTGGTGACTTTCTCCCGGGTTTCCCACTCCCACGACTAACCGTATTTCTTTACCGCTGGTCATCGCTACCTACAACCAACGCTAAGAATTTTCTCCCCAAAGCTACTCTGAAGGATCTGTGCCAGCGTCATCGGTCGCAGTATCTTCTCCGTCTGAGGTCTCATCCGCGCCGTCAACCTCTTCAGTATCAGGTCCTTCCTCTTCTTCGACCATTCTAGGCATCGTCACCTGAACTATGGCCGCCGCGCCGTCCCCGCCACTGGTGATGGCTGTAATCTCAACACCATCAGGCAGCACCAAGTCAGCAAGATGAACCGCTTCACCCACACTTAGATTAGCTACATCTACTTCTATAGATTCTGGCAGATCTTTCGGCAAACAGGTTATTTCAATTTCTGTCATTAAACGCGCAATAACTCCGCCTTCCTGCTTGACGCCGATACAGTCCTCTTCATTCAAAAAGTGCACTGGGATGCGGATGCTAAGCGCAGCGGACTCATCCACCCGCTGAAAATCCATGTGCATGACAAATGGCTTATAAGGGTGCCGCTGCATATCCTTCAGAACTACTCGCTCAACCTTTCCGTCTATAGAAAGATCTAAGATCTGAGAATAAAAAGATTCTTGCGAAGACGACTTCAAAACATCTGAGTGTTTGAGTTGTATCGACAAAGCTGCTTTCTTTGCCCCATAAACAATAGCTGGAACTATTTCTGACTTACGTAGGCGGCGGCTCGCACCCTTGCCCGTATCGCCGCGACTTTCCGCGACTAAAGTAAATTCATTCATTTCTAATCTCCAATAAATAACACAAAATTAAGCGGTTCCCGCCCGCGACCAGACGGTCCCACACTCGATATACTAATCAACAAACATTGAGCTCAAAGATTGGCTCGAATTAATCCGACGAATACTTTCGGCTAACAATCCTGCCACAGATAACTGGCGGATCTTACCCGAATCTATCGCTTCTTGCGACAATGGAATGGTGTCTGTCACAACTAGCTCATCTAGCGGAGAGCCACAAATTTTTTCTATGGCATTGCCTGACAACACAGGATGCGTGCAGTAAGCTACCACTTTTTTCGCTCCGCTTTCTTTTAATGCAGACGCCGCGCTGCACAGAGTGCCCGCTGTATCGACCATATCGTCAACCATGACACAGGTTCGATTTCCGACATCACCAATAATATTCATGACTTTAGATTCATTTGCTTTAGGTCGTCTCTTGTCTATTATGGCTAAATCGGCATCATCTAGACGTCGCGCGATAGCCCGCGCCCTCACAACACCGCCAACATCGGGCGACACAACCATCAAATCTTCGTACTCGTGCTTCCATATATCTCCAAGAAGCACCGGTGACGCGTATACATTATCCATTGGAATATCAAAAAAACCCTGTATTTGCTCAGCATGCAAGTCCACCGTTAGAAATCTAGTAGTGCCGACATGCGTTATCATATTAGCAACCACCTTAGCGGTAACCGGGACCCTCGCCGAGCGAGGTCTACGATCTTGACGCGCATAGCCGAGATACGGCACGACTGCTGTTATACTTTGAGCAGAAGCTCGCCGCAGCGCATCAACCATTATGAGTAGCTCCATAAAATTATCGTTCGTTGGTGCGCAGGTGGATTGAATAACTATTGCATCTCGACCACGTACATTTTCAGCAACCTCAACCATGGTTTCGCCGTCACTAAAGGCACCGACTACTACCTTCCCGAGTGGCACATGAAGATGCTTGGCAATAGCAACTGCTAGCGCAGGATTCGCATTTCCGGTACACAGCATTAGGGAGTCATCAATCATCGGTTTAAGCGCCTCATCGCATCAAGAGTATGCCACAGTAAATTTGAAAGCAGAGCCTCATATAAAGATTATCCCATTTTAATGGCGATAAACCTATCACCTGCCAAAATATGGCTGGGGTGCCAGGATTCGAACCTGGGAATGCTGGGATCAAAACCCAGTGCCTTACCGCTTGGCGACACCCCAAAACTTCTGACGTTAGCCCTTCAAACCGTCGGACTCTTCATCAATCTTCTTCAACAAAGGAGAGTGATTCTCTCGCTCCGCTGCGAAACCAATCCACTCACTTGGAAGAGCACGCTCCACAACCTCTAACTCTTCGCGACACTCAAAAAGTGCAAAGACGCTTGATCCTGTTCCACTCATTCGAGATGGGCGATAGTGACCAAGCCAATCAAGCGCATCCCCGACGCGAGGGTATAAACGACGAGTGACTAACTCGCAATCATTCCGACTGCTAGCCATTGAAAATTCATGCATTTTGATGGCGTCAGTATCCCGTGTCAACAAAGGATCGTTAAATATCTCTTGTGTCGGCACCTCACAATTAGGAATAATAACAAAAATAGGTCCTACTTCTGGAGAAAAAGGGGACAATTTCTCCCCGATCCCCTCTGCCCAAGCGCTTTTCCCCCTTACAAAGATAGGTACATCAGCACCTAGCCTGAGCCCTAAGGCAATCAGCTCACTTTCGGGCAAATTGAGTCCCCAGATAATATTCAAGGCAACTAATACGGTAGCAGCATCGGAACTCCCCCCGCCTAAACCAGCACCCATTGGAATGCGTTTATGCACCGAAATTGTTACGCCTTTCGAACCCGGCACATGCTCTCTTAACAACTTTGCCGCCTTGACGGTTAAGTCATCTTCACTAGACACTCCGCTCAGGTCAGAATCTCTCTCAATAATTCCGTCATCTCTTACTTGAAAATCAATTTGATCGCATACATCAATGAATTGAAAAATGGTTTGTAAGTTATGATAACCATCCTCGCGCCTCCCGTTTATCTGCAAAAAGAGATTGATTTTAGCAGGAGCCGGCCAACCCTTAGATATAATCAATTATCGAATCTCCCATTTTTTTAATACTATCCGCGACTTAACGTCTTGACAGCCAATTGACAACTTCCTAGGCACATTAGGGTGCCGATCGTCGTAGTAATCTTTGTAGACAACCTCACAGCCAAATTGAAAAAAACTAACGTATCTACCCACTTTATCCGTTAACTCGGTCACTAAATTGTCCCGACTGCTTTGATCTGGAATACCTACTAGCCAGTATCGTAATTGCGACAAAGGAACACTCCAGCCGAGCTGCGCCAACATCAATTCCTCAGGCGTACTCGCTAAAAAAGACTGACCATCAGAAGTTAACAAAATTACCTTTGTATTATTGCCACGAATAGTCAGCGCGCCACTACCAAATGGACCTGAAAGCCGCAGATTATAAGCGGCGCCAATTTGAGTCCAAATCAAATCTGCACTGAGGGAATCTTCACTCGTCTGCACCGATATCCTGGCCCGAGCCGTCCAATGGGTTAAAGCCGCGATCTTTGCTTCGTGATCTTCTACAGACTTTAACTGCAAAACCTTCGGTTGCTGATCATTATTACTAATGATTGAACATGAATGCAAAATCAAACAAGAACACGCAACAAGTAAAATTCGGAGGGTAACCTCGAGCTTGGTAAGCTTAAGCGTCATTTATTGTCAAAACCTAAGTAGTTGTACTTTTTTATTGCACCATCAAGGTATCATCACCGACTGTCGCGCCACAATGAAATCTTAAAAGAAATTTTTGCAGCAGTAGGTAGGAAAGCCCAGATTGCTCTATAATAAATAAAAAA
>CALJHG010000004.1 GCA_938075585.1 uncultured Gammaproteobacteria bacterium
TGGAGAGTAGGCTTTATGGTGGGTAATGAGAAATTAGTGTCTGCCTTGGGAAGGCTGAAGTCATATTTAGATTATGGCATGTTCACCCCTATTCAGGTTGCGGCTATCGCAGCTTTAGAAGGTCCTCAAGAATGCGTTACAGAGATTAGGGATATGTATCAAATGCGGCGAGATGTATTGTGTGAGGGTATGAATGCCGCCGGTTGGGAGGTTGTGAAACCTAAAGCAACCATGTTCGTTTGGGCAAAAATACCAGCATCACTTGTAGGACTAGGTTCGTTAGAATTTTCCAAAATGTTATTAGCTAATGGGAAAGTTGCGGTTTCTCCTGGTATCGGCTTCGGGCAATTTGGGGATGATTACGTCCGCTTTGCGCTCATCGAAAACGTACATAGGACCCGCCAGGCTATTCGTGGAATTAAAGAAATGATGCGTGGAGTAGGGTAGATGAGTTCTTCTAAGATAATAAAACTTGGTTTCGTCGGGTTCGGGACAGTTGGCCAGAGCACGTTTATCGCCCTACAACGAAACCTATGTCAAATCAAAAAGCAGATAGGATGTGAGTTAGAAGTTGTTTCCGTTGCTGTCAATGATTTAGAGAAAAAACGTGATGTAAATCTCGGTGGTGTGACATTAACTAATGATCCGTTTGAGGTTGTTTTAGATCCCAATGTTGATATCGTCGTTGAACTAATCGGTGGTACTGAGATTGCTCGTGAATTAGTCTCCGTTGCTATCGCAAATGGTAAACACGTTGTAACTGCAAATAAGGCTTTAATCGCAATTTTTGGCGATGAAATTTTGTTGTCAGCGCAAAATGAGAAAACTTTGATTCGCTTCGAAGCGGCAGTTGCGGGGAGTATCCCTATCGTCAAAGCATTAAGTGAATCTGTTCGCGGAAATAGGATTAAAGCAGTAGTTGGAATTATCAATGGTACATGTAACTTTGTGTTGTCTGAAATGGCTACTAAGCATGTCAGTTTTGCGTCGATTTTAGGAGAGGCGCAGCGGTTAGGTTATGCAGAAGCTGACCCGTCATTCGATGTTATGGGCACTGATGCTGGGCATAAATTAGCAATACTGTCGGCGATAGCGTTCGGCACCAAGTTTCAGTTTGATAAGATTCATGTCGAGGGTATACAGGATATTTTGTTGGAGGATATTGCTTACGCAAAAGAGTTAGGGTATCAAGTCAAACATCTTGCTATAGCAGTAAAAACGCCGGGTGGACTGGAGCTAAGAGTGCATCCTGCGTTAATACCACTAGATCATATCCTAGCTAGTGTTGATGGCGTCGTGAACGGAATTTTAGTTGACGGTGATTTGTCAGGGCCATTGATGCTGTCTGGAGCCGGTGCTGGCGGCGATGCCACAGCTTCTGCCGTAATTTCCGACATCATCGATGTCGCCAGTGCGATCTATACAGGTGGAATCAAAGCTAGGGCGCTTCGGCCAGAAAAATTGCTTGATTATCCTATTACTTCTTTCACTGAGTCAGTGAGTGGCTACTATGTCCGCGTAGAGGCCAAAGATAAGCCTGGTGTTTTAGCGGAGATTAGTCGAGTACTCGCATCTTTTAACGTTAGTATTGAAGCTATTCAGCAGAAAGAGGCGAGAGATGTAGCGAGCGCTAAGGTACCGATAGTCATCCTTACAGGTAGAATGACCGAGAGAGCAATTCGAGAGGTTTGCGAAATTCTTGCTAGTTCAGATAGCATCATTGGTGGTGTTATTTGCTATAAAGTGGAGGACTTTCAATGGGCGAATTAGAAGGTTTCCGTTACAGTGGACTGATCGAGCGTTACCGTGATCGATTACCAGTTGATGAAGATACTAAAATAATTAGTTTGAGTGAGGGGGATACGCCTCTAATAAGGTTAGATAATCTAATGGGGGAGATCGGGCACGACATACAGTTATATGCCAAGTTCGAAGGAGCGAACCCGACCGGGTCATTTAAGGATCGGGGTATGACCATGGCGGTGACGCAAGCGGCGAATGAAGGGGCACAAGCAATAATATGCGCTTCTACTGGAAATACGTCAGCATCTGCAGCCGCTTATGCAGCTAGGGCCGGTATGAAGGCGTTTGTAATAATTCCTGAAGGGAAAATAGCCTTAGGCAAACTTGCTCAGGCGATGATACAAGGTGCTATAGTTTTGCAGATTGAAGGCAATTTTGATGATGGAATGCAGATCGTCAAGAATATTGCTGATGTGGCGCCGGTAAAAATTGTAAACTCAGTCAACCCCTATCGATTGCAAGGACAAAAAACAGCCTCTTTTGAAATTATCGATGCCCTAGGACGAGCTCCGGATTACCATGCGTTACCTGTTGGTAATGCGGGTAATATTAGTGCGTATTGGGCTGGGTTTTGTGAGTATGCAGCGAAGCAACCAGTGCAAGAATATCGAAGAGCAGGAGAAATTGAACCATTTGCATATAAATTTGCACCAGTAGTAGATAGTGTGCCCGTGATCTGTGGTTATCAGGCTGAATTGGCAAATCCTTTTGTGCAAAGAGAAATGATAGTAGAGCCTGAAACTATCGCGACTGCTATCCGTATAGGAAGGCCTCAATCCTGGGAATTTGCTTGGGCCGCTCATGACGAGTCTGGGGGATGGTTCGATTCGCTTAGTGATCATGAAATACTTCAGGCGCAAGCATTGCTTGCTGAACGGGAAGGACTATTTTGCGAGCCAGCGTCTGCTATAAGCGTGGGCGGGATATTACGGGATATCAAGCGTGGAAAGATAGCGGATGGTAGTGTCATTACTGCAACTTTAACCGGGCACGGTTTAAAAGATCCTGACACTGCGATTCAACAGTGTAAGATCAGCCCTTTATCTGTCTCAGCCAATATTGATTCAGTTAAGCGTGCTATTTTAGACAACTTATGAACTGAAATATGAGAAAGTCCGGTCGTTGTCTCGAGATCCTAGTACCCGAGCTTTCCGCGTGTATTCATGAAGTCAATGATAAGGGTGGGAACCACAAGTCAACTTTTCTCCAAGTATTGTCTCGCGCTGATTATGCTACATCTGGTGTCGATTTTGAGGAGTACATGCTTAAGGCATGTGGTATTAAAGGTCAGTCAGATGGTTATGTGTCCCAAGCTGCTATCCTTGCGTATGGTGACAATGCTTTAATGAGTTCAGTGCCTATCCTCTGTAGTGATCCTGTTTTCCTTAAGGGTGATCCTAGTCGACTGATGCTTTTTGATGCGGATACTATAGGTATTAACAGGACTGAAGCGGATTCGTTAATCCGTGTGTTGAATGATTTATTCCGACATGACGGCCTAAGTATATGGTACAAAGATCCTCGCCGATGGTTCATTGAAGGTTTGAGCCACACAACCTATGGAGGTACTTCTCCGAACAAACTTACTGGTACTCCCCTAGAACCTGATATGGCCTCGAGAAAGGCACTAGGGGATTTGGGTCGCATTATGACTGAGGCTCAAATGGTTCTACATGATTGTGAAGTAAACAAGCGTCGGTTATCTGGTGGTAAGCCGCCCGTAAATAGTATCTGGCTCTGGGGGGCTGGTGAACAGCCTCTGGTAACTAAACCCAAAATAACTACAGTGTTCACTAATGACCACTTTAGTACTTCGTGTGCAAATTTTTCTAACCTAGCGGTAGGTGGTGTGGAAGACATTGACCTTTCTATGATACCTAGTGATGCCCGCGGGTTAGTTGCTATTTCCCCGAAATATAATCTGAGGGAGACGAATCAAATCCTTCAATGTGTTATTGAACATGCAGTAAGTAGTCTAAAGTCGCGGGAGCTTGATAAATTACTTATCATCTCTGATAGGGATACGTTTTTGATAGAACGCCGAATGCTACGGCGCTTCTGGAAACGCAGGAAATCTTTAATGCGACGTATCATGGATCGGGGGACAATTAATTGACATCCGGCCGAGCTATTGAAAGTAGGTCAGTTCCGTCCGAGCACAACTTACCTGATTCCTTAGGGCCTATTATACAAAGAATATTGTCTGCACGAGGAGTTCTAACTTCCGATGATTTAGATATAACCTTGTCACGACTCGAATCGTTTGATTCACTCCGACATATACAGGTTGGTGCGATGCTGATTCGCGACTGCATTGTTTCCGAGGGCAAGATAATGATTGTCGGCGATTATGATGCGGACGGCGCCACTAGTATAGCCGTTGCGATAAGGGCTCTCCGAGCAATGGGTGCCAAAGACGTTGATTACTTAGTTCCTAATCGATTTAATTTTGGTTACGGCCTAACGCCTGAAATCGTCGAGGTAGCTCATAACTCTAAGCCAGATTTAATCGTAACTGTTGATAATGGAATTTCAAGTATTGAGGGAGTGAGACTTGCTAGATCGAAAGGGATAAAAGTCCTTGTAACGGACCATCATTTGCCTGGTAAGTCGCTCCCGAACGCAAATGCTATTATAAATCCAAATCAAGTCGACGACGCGTTTCCCAGTAAAAACTTGGCGGGAGTCGGTGTTATTTTTTATGTTATGGCTGCATTACGTCAGTTATTGAGGAGGGAAGGATGGTTTCAAAGTAAGCTGATCGATGAACCACGTCTTGCTAATCTTCTGGATCTGGTTGCTCTTGGCACGGTTGCGGATGTCGTGCCTTTAGACCTAAACAATAGACGTTTAGTCCATTATGGGCTTTCTCAAATCAAACGAGAAAAATGTCAGATTGGCCTGCTGGCATTGTTGAAGGCGGCGGGCAAAACGGCACAACACGTAACATCTAGTGACCTGGGTTTTGTACTCGGCCCACGATTAAATGCAGCGGGTAGACTATCTGATATGTCATTAGGTATTGAATGTCTCCTAAGTGATGATCCACAAAAATGTTTCGAAATGGCTTTAGAGTTGACAAGACTCAATGCAGAACGGAAGGACATAGAGTCAGAAATGAAAGAACGTGCATTTAGCCTAATTAGTGAAGTTATTGGCGAGCCTGGATCTAATGATGGGCCGTTTGCATTTTCGGTCTTTCATAAGGATTGGCATCAGGGTGTTGTCGGGATTGTGGCCGCACGTATAAAAGATCGCTTCCACAGGCCGGCTATAGCGTTCGCCCTAGTTGAAGATGGTTTACTGAAGGGCTCCGCTCGATCAATTACTGGAGTTAATATACGAGATGCTCTTGAGTCTATAGCAACGAAATATCCTCACTTAATTGAAAGCTTTGGTGGTCATGCCGCCGCCGCTGGGTTGACGGTTAAGTTAGCTAATTTTGTGGAATTCAGTGAACACTTTTCCGAAACGATAAAGGGATTGCTTAATGAGGAGAACTTAAAACAGATTGTTTCGACGGATGGTGTTCTCGAAGCAAAAGATTTTACGTTGGCACTCGCATCGCAAATTGAGAGTATCTCACCATGGGGGCAGAAGTTTCCAGAGCCAAAGTTTCATGGAGAGTTTCTTATTAAGGAGAGATATGTTGTGGGAGAGTTACATGCTCGTCTTCTACTGGAAACTGGTGAAAATGTTACCAATCTGCCGGCCATCGCTTTTGGTGCGGCGCAGGAGGATTGGTTTTTAAATGCTTCGCGAATTAAGGCTGTTTATCACTTAGCAGTAAATCGCTATCGAGGACAGGAAACGCTACAACTTAAACTAGACTTTGCGGAGCCTGTATAAGTCCGTAAATATTTATAACGATTCCTTATGGTTGGCAATGTCGATACAATACCTAGAGTAAGGATAATTAAATTCAGTTATGGAATTAAACGCAATATTCGTTGAGATAGAAGCGATGACCCACAGAGTGAAATTGCTCAGGGGGTATCTTTGACTATTCTGCCAAAAGCGAGCGGCTATCGGAAGTCATCCTAGAGTTGCAATCGCCGAATATTTGGGATGATCCAAAAGTAGCAGAGGCGCTCGGGAGAGAAAAGTCTCATCTTGAAAAGGTTGTTCGGATCCTTGAGAGACTATCTGTTGAACTTGAAGAGACTCGGGATCTGTTAGAATTAGCCAGCACTGAGGGTGATAAAGAGGTTGTTGAATTAATTAAATCCGAACTTGGTTTGAAGGAAGAATTGATCTCAGAATTAGAATTTCGTCGGATGTTTTCGGGTGAAACAGATCAATGTCATGGATTTCTTGATATTCAAGCTGGTTCTGGGGGAACAGAGGCTCAAGATTGGGCTGAAATGCTTTTACGGATGTATCTAAAGTGGGGCGAATCTCATAATTTTAAATGTGAACTTATTGAAGTTTCAGCTGGTGACATCGCGGGCATAAAGAGTGCTACTGTTAGATTTGCGGGTGACTATGCATTTGGTTGGCTGAGAACTGAAACGGGTGTGCATCGGTTAGTTCGAAAATCGCCTTTTGATTCAGGAAGTCGCAGACATACTTCCTTTGCATCCGTCTTTGTGGCACCTGAGATAGATGATGATATTGTTATAGATATTAATCCTAGTGATCTTAGAGTTGATACCTACCGAGCCAGTGGTGCAGGTGGACAGCATGTTAATAAGACTGATTCGGCGGTGCGCTTAACTCACAAACCAAGCGGTATCGCCGTGCAGTGCCAAAACGAGCGATCTCAGCATAAGAATCGTGAGCAGGCTATGAAGTTGCTTAGAGGTCGCCTATACGAGGAAGAAATGCTAAAACGAAAAGAAGATCAGCAGATACTCGAGGATAGTAAGGCAGATATTGGGTGGGGCTCACAAATTAGATCTTATGTGCTTGACCAGTCTCGGATTAAGGATCTACGGACGAATGTCGAAACTGGTAATATACAGGCTGTACTTGATGGGGAGCTAGATCCTTTCATAAAGGCAAGCCTACAGAAAGGTCTTTAATTAAGAGGTTTATTGATGTCCGATCCTATTTCTACTGAAGAACAGCTCATCGCGAAACGACGAGAGAAGCTAGAGGCTCTGCGAGAATCATTGGGCAGTAATCCTTATCGCAACGGTTTTAAACGAGACTCCTTGGCGGGAAATCTGCAATCGGAATATTCAGATGTGTCTTCTGAGCAGCTTGCAACCTTAAAACGGAAGGTCAGTATAGCTGGTCGACTGATGACCCAGCGGATAATGGGTAAGGCTTCGTTTGCTCACGTTAGGGATATGACCGGAGATATACAAATCTACGTCAAAAGGGATTCCCTTCCTGAGGGAGTTTACCAAGACTTCAAGAAATGGGATCTAGGTGATATCGTTTTTGTGTGCGGTTCGATGTTTCGAACTCAGAAAGGCGAGCTATCGGTTTTGGTGGACGAGATAGTGCTTGTGACAAAGTCGCTGAGACCTCTCCCAGAAAAGTGGCACGGCCTCAGTGATTTGGAGTCTCGATATCGCCAACGCTACTTAGATCTAATAATGAGTGATAGCTCCCGAGACCTATTTAGGAAGAGGACGCATGTTATCAACTTCGTCAGACAGTTTTTAACTCAGCGTGATTTTTTAGAAGTCGAGACCCCAATGATGCATTCGATCCCTGGAGGAGCATCGGCTAGACCATTTGTGACCCATCATAACAGCCTAGATATGGATCTTTTTTTGCGCGTCGCGCCTGAACTATATCTGAAGCGACTAGTTGTTGGCGGCTTTGAAAAAGTATTTGAAATTAATCGTAATTTTAGAAACGAGGGACTATCCACGCGCCATAATCCTGAATTTACGATGGTAGAGTTTTATCAAGCTTACGCCGTATATGAGGATCTAATGGATCTAACTGAAAATATGCTGAGGGAGCTTTCTATATCAATTTTTGGTGAAAGTAGACTAGTTTATCAAGGCACTAAATATAACTTTGGTGCCCCTTTTGAGCGGATGACGGTTCTAGATTCTGTTGTAAACTATAATGATGCTGTGACAAAAACTGAACTCGCAGATCTCGACTCAATTCGGGTAGTCGCCAACAAGCTCGGTGTTCATGTCGAAGATTCGTATGGACGAGGTAAGATTTTAATTGAGATCTTTGAGAAAACTGTGGAGCCGAAACTCGAAGGACCAGTATTTATCACACATTATCCGGCTGAAGTCAGTCCTTTGGCGAGAAGGTGTGATGATGATCCGTTTGTCACAGAGCGATTTGAATTTTTTGTGGCTGGAAGAGAAATTGCGAATGGTTTTTCTGAACTAAATGATCCTGAGGATCAAGCGGAGAGATTTAGGGCGCAAGTAGCCGCTAAGGATGAGGGTGACATAGAGGCCATGCATTTTGATGAAGACTATATTACTGCTTTGGAGTATGGAATGCCTCCTACTGCAGGGGAGGGGATAGGCATTGATCGATTAGTAATGCTCTTCACTGATGCAGCGTCTATTCGGGATGTTCTTTTATTTCCTCAAATGAAACAGAAGGTATCTTGAGAGATAGTAATCGTTAAAGCAGTCTAAAGTACTAATATCAGCCATATCTGGGCAGTATTCCTGCGAGGGGAGTTTAATTTCCCCCTCTATTTTTCGCGACTCTCAGTCTTAAGGCATTTAGTTTTATGAAACCCTCTGCATCAGCCTGATTATAGGCGCCTTCATCGTCCTCAAAAGTCGCGAGAGCGGGACTAAATAGAGTGTCCGAGTCTGATGCTCTACCCACTACATCAACATTCCCTTTGTAGAGCTTCAATCGTACTTTACCATTCACGTTCTTTTGCGAGTCATCGATCATATTTTGCATAAGCACTCGCTCCGGACTCCACCAGTAGCCGTTATATATAAGTGTGGCATACCTAGGCATTAATTCATCTTTGAAGTGAGCGACTTCTCGGTCAAGGGTTAACGACTCAATGGCTCGATGGGCCTTCAACATAATTGTACCGCCAGGCGTTTCGTAACACCCACGTGCCTTCATACCTACGTACCTGTTTTCTACAATATCTAGGCGGCCAATTCCGTTTTCACCGCCAATCACATTTAGCGCAGTGAGAACCTGAGCGGGCGAGAGCGATTTACCGTCAATCGCAATAATGTCGCCCTTTTTATACTCAAGTTCAATGAGGGTTGGAAGGTCAGGCGCTCTTTCCGGCGACTTAGTCCAGCGCCACATAGATTCTTCCGGAGCCGCCCAAGGGTCTTCTAGAATCTCACCTTCATAACTTATGTGCAGTAAATTTGCGTCCATCGAATAGGGAGACGCGTTACCTTTTTTATAATCAATCGGAATGTGGTTTTGCTCGGCATAGTTGATTAATTTTTCTCTTGAGTTGAGGTCCCACTCTCTCCATGGGGCGATAATTTTTATCTCAGGTTCTAGGGCATACGCACCTAGTTCAAAACGAACTTGGTCATTACCTTTTCCGGTTGCACCGTGCGCTATTGCGTCCGCGCCGGTTTCTCTAGCTATTTCAACTAATCTTTTCGCGATTAGAGGACGAGCTACCGAGGTTCCAAGGAGGTATTCGCCCTCGTAAATTGCATTGGCTCTAAACATTGGGTACACAAAATCGGATACGAATTCATCGGTGAGATCATCAATATAGATCTCCTTTACCCCCATTTTTTCTGCCTTAGTCCTAGCAGGTTCGAGTTCCTCACCCTGCCCTATATCTGCAGTGAAAGTGACTACTTCACAATTATATGTATCTTCAAGCCATTTAAGTATGACTGAGGTGTCGAGTCCACCCGAGTAGGCTAGGACAACTTTTTTAACTTTCTTTTTTGGCATCTGATCTTAGTATCCTTGATATTGGGAAGCGCATTTTGCCTAGCAATTAGCGTAACGTCCACCTTGAGTTAGCATTTTCTATTTTTTTCCTTAACGATGTTCGTCAAAATTCGCACGAATTCTTGCGGTGCTTCAGTATGAGGCCAATGACCGGCACCCGTCACTAGGCAATGGTTATAACTTGGGAAATTCGAAGCAATACTTGCCTTATTTATATCCGTCACTCGACTGGAGTGCTCCCCAGTAACAAAGTACGAAGGTTTAAGAAAGGTATTTGCAGGGGTGGGTACCCAGCCTACTATTGTCTTTATTTCATTGATTAGCGCGGATATATTTAGTCGCCACTTTAATTTGCCCTCAACGAATATCAAGTTTTGAAGAATAAATTGTCTGGTTGTTTTATCTGTTATTCGAGGGGCTAGATATGAATCTGCTGAGGACCTAGAGCAAAGTTTTTCCTCAGGCATATTATTCATGGCATTCAAAATATCAGTATAACAATCAGGGTACGCTACCGGTGCTATATCAACAACTATTAACTCGCCAATTAGATCTGGTTCAGATAGTGCCGCCGTCATGGCTACCTTTCCACCCATACTATGCCCGACAAGTGTTAAACCTGCGATACTCAATTTGGTGATTAATGAGTTCACATCATTTGCCATATCTGAGTAGCTCATCGTAGGCGCATGTGGAGACTTGCCGTGGTTTCTGAGGTCTACCACGAACACTTTGAACTCTTTTGATAATATTTTAGCTATAGCTGACCAGTTACGCCCAGACCCAAATAGGCCATGAAGAATCATAATAGGTTCCCCTTTTCCGCTGCATTCGTAGTACAGGTTAATTGAAGTCTTCCTTTGGCTACAATAAATGCTTTGGTATAAGCGCTTGATTTAGATACTCGGTAGGCCAAATATCTAGAATTGCGATATCTTCTTCTATTCCTTTCATCACGTCATAGTTACATATCGACTCTTTTGACACCCACGCGTAAGCGAAATGTTCTTTATTCAGTATGATATTTCCTGCAGACCATAGATGCTTGAACAGATGAATTTCAAATTGACCGCCATAATATGTGTCTCTAACCGGACCGATATAGTCAATTTCTTTCACTAAATGGCCGGGACCTATTTCTTCACACATTTCTCTGAGCGCAGCCTCTCTTGGTGTTTCTCCATTCTCTATTTTCCCTGCCGGAACACCCCATTGACTGGCGCCAAGCGAGGCAGTTTTTGACCTGAGAAGCATTAACAGCTCATCATGCTCATTCAGCATTAAATTTAATGCAAACCTCTTAGTAGGTGGATAACCATTTTTCATTGGCGCTGGCCTAATTTAGCTATATTTACTATAACGGACATCTTCCGCGTGATTTTTGTACAATCGGTGTATTCCATTTGTATGAATAACACATTCGCTACTATACTGGAATTAAATAGTAAATTAGAACAAATAAGGAATCCTCATGTCTGACGCAGTTATCGTTTCTACAGCGCGTACCCCACTTTGTAAAAGTTGGCGCGGTTCTTTCAATATGACGCACGGCGCTGCCTTGGGTGGACACGTTGTTAAAAATGCTCTCGAGCGCGCCGGTGTTGGGGGACAGGAGGTTGAAGATGTAATCATGGGTTGTGCGAACCCTGAAGGGGCCACGGGACACAATATAGCTCGACAAGTAGCTTTAAGTGCTGGTATGCCCGTCACAGTTTCAGGTATGACTGTGAATAGATTCTGTTCATCTGGTCTGCAAACAGTAGCGCTGGCTGCACAAAGGATAGTTTCAGGAGAAGCGGACTGCTTCGTGGCGGGTGGCGTGGAATCAATCTCGTGCGTGCAGAACGAAATGAATTCTCATTTTACTCGCGATCCCGATTTAGAGGCGGCTAAACCGGAAATATACTGGAGTATGTTGCAGACTGCTGAGCAGGTAGCAAGCCGCTATGATATTTCTCGTGAGCAGCAAGATGAGTACGGAGCAAATAGTCAGATCAAGGCTGCTGCCGCAAGAGAAGCTGGTAAGTTTGATGACGAGATAGTTCCTATGACTACCACGATGAAATTAGTCGATAAAGAGTCGGGCGAGGAGTCGACTAAACAGGTAACAGTGTCGCAGGATGAAGGGATTCGCCCCGGGACTACTTTTGAAAGTATCTCTCAAATTAATCCTGTATTTGAGGGCGGCTGTATAGCAGCTGGAAACGCGAGTCAGTTTTCTGATGGAGCGTCTGCTCAGGTAGTTATGAGTGATAAGCTCGCCAGTCAAAAAGGGTTGGTACCGATGGGAGTGTTTCGAGGATTTTCGGTAGCTGGTTGTGAGCCAGATGAAATGGGGATAGGACCTGTTTTTGCGATTCCGAAATTGCTTAAGCAGACTGGATTAACTATTGATGATATTGATTTGTGGGAGCTGAATGAAGCTTTTGCGTGCCAAGTTATTTATTGTCGTGACAAGCTCGGTATTGATCCTAACAAGCTTAACGTTAACGGAGGTTCAATAGCTGTAGGTCATCCATACGGTGTGACAGGTAGTCGACTAGTAGGGCATGCTCTGATCGAAGGAAAGCGTCGGGGAGCTAAATACAGTGTAGTAACTATGTGTATCGGGGGCGGAATGGGCGCAGCAGGTCTGTTTGAAATTTGCTAGGAGTCTTGTTTTTTCTCGCAAGCGTCGGTCGAGGCTGATTTGCCAAGCGATTTAGGAGCGGTCTATGAGTATTAGTATTGTAAAAAATAGAACTAAAAGTATTTTTCTAGTGCTAGCTTCATTTTTTTCTAGCTCGATTTGGGCTGACGTATCATATCAGGATGTGATTGATTGGGTATCAACTGATTCGGGAGAAGTAAGTACTGCTGAAGCCGGGCAATATGGGTATCCAGAACTCGACCAATTGCGACACTTGATTCCTCCTGGATACTTTGGCGAGTTCGATTTTCCAGAGCTTAGTATAGAGATCATGCAAACAAATCGTTATCAAGCGCATGAGTTATATTTAAATGCGACTAAGAAATTTTCTGGACAGCCTTTTCTTAGTGAGGGAGGAGAGTTAGAAAATTACACCGCCGGCATGCCTTTTAGCCGTGAGCAAATTTTGGAAGAAAGTAGTCAATCTGCGGGTTTGATGGTGGCTTACAACCAGATTCATCGTTGGCAAAACTTCGGCTATAAAGTTGATAATCTGACTTTTAATGTCGAGCCATCGCCTAATGGTAAGAAAGGGAATTTGGTCGAGTCTGTTATGTTAGGTGGGGGACATGTCGACAGAGATTTCACCATGTTTTACCATCGAGTATATCTGTCGAAACTCGCGTCTAAGCCGAAGAATGGTTACGTGCTTGATGTGGATGGTAGTGACGAGTTGCTCTTCAAGGAATATGTAGGGTTCTCTGCCCCATTCGACATGGCTGGGATGAAGTTTGTGATTGAAAGACCACTGAAGCAAAGTCGTGGTGATCAGGTCAACTCTTACCTACCTACGGAGAGAAGAGTAAGGCGGCTTTCTGCTCGGGAAAGGGCTGATAGTTGGGTGGGTACTAACTGGACTTTGGACGACTTCGAAGGCTTTTCTGGACTGGTTGTGGATAATGATTGGAGTTATGTGGGTCAAAAAGATATTTTACATGTGGCTAGTTCGAAAAATATTACACCGCTTTTGCACGGACCAGATAGCCTAATCCCACTTGATCGCTGGCAGATTAGACCCGCATTTGTGGTGGAAGCTATACCAAAGTGGAAGGATCATCCCTACGGAAAGCGGCTGATGTTTGTCGATCAGGAGACTTACACCATCATGTTGACGATGGTTTTTTCTCGGGACGGTAGCCTCTGGAAATTATTTACCACGCAGTATCAATACAGTGATGACGTCGTCAGTCCGAGTCCCGCTCTATCTACCCCTAGATGGAGAAGCTCCGTTGCGATAAATATCCGAGATCGGAATGGTAGTGTCGGGGCCGCTACTGGACCTTCCGAGTATGTGGAGATTAAGCCTTCCAAAGTGCGTCGACTTTTCGATGTCTCTAACTTGACCAGCGGTCGATAACTTTTTTATCAGAAGCTAAGGATTTGGTATGCAAGTAGCTATTATTATGGGGGTGGGGCCGGATAGAGGAATGGGTGCACAGTTGTGTCATCGGTTTGCCCAGAATGACCTACATATAGTGGTTGCGGGAAGAACCATGAGCAAATTAGAACAAGTTGCGAACAATATTGTAGCTGGGGGCGGCAGCGCCACGCCGATAGTGGCAGATACTACCAGTGAACTCGACGTCGCTAATCTTTTCGAACAAGCTAGTAGAATCGGAGACTTGTCGTTGGCACTATACAACGCTGGGAATAATACCCCAGGTCGTATCGATGAAATGACTGTTGAGTATTTTGAGGAAGCGTGGCGAGTATGCTGTTTGGGTGGGTTCATTTTTGCTAGGGAGGCGCTAAAGTATATGAAACCGAAAGAGCAGGGAGCGATACTCTTTACCGGGGCAAGCGCCTCGTTACGTGGCCGAGCAAATTTTGGAGCTTTTAATTCATCCAAATCTGCGCTGCGCGGGTTTGCGCAAGCACTTGCTAAGGAGTATGGGATTAATGGGATTCACGTCGGACACGTGGTGATCGATGGCGCGATTAATGGTGAAAAAGTCTTAACAAGATATCCAGATATAGCAGAGCAACTGGGTCAGGAAAGACTGTTGCAGATAGAATCGATCGTCGACGCCTTTGAATATTTGTGGAGGCAACCTAAGAGTGGTTGGACTTTTGAGGTTGACGTGCGGACCGCCGCGGAGCCTTGGTAAGCGCGAGCATCAATAGAAAACACCAAACTATTAAATAGGGAGCGATAAAAAAATGGGATTACCTCAGGATATTACTCCAGTTAATTCTGAGCTGATGGATACGCTTGTTCATGCGGCTCAGATGGACTGGATGCCACAGTTTGATGAACGCTCATTTATAAAAATTTTATGGACCGGTTCGGAATCCGGAAGTTGGGCGGTAATTTTCCGTTGGTTAAAAGGATTTACCGCACCTCAGCACAAACACTTATCTGCGTCTCATACCTATATTCTGTCCGGTAAACTTCAAGTTCGGGATGGTACGTTAGATGCAGGGGACTATGTGTACGAGCCTAACGGAATGTTGCACGGTGCAACAACGGCTTTGGAAGACACAGAATATCTATTCATTTGTAACGGATCTATTTTGTTTTATGACGATAATGGGTTTACTTCCTATTTAGGCTGGGAAGAGTTGGCTCGTATGAAGCATGACCACGAGAGTAAACTTAAGAAAGCATAAACCTGTCTAATAAATGTGCTTTATTATTTTATGGTTAATCGCCAGACGTGCTTCGAGTATCGGTCATTTTTCTTGAGGAAGTATGGAAACTCTTTATAACGTCGATGCCTCTTATTATGGGGCAAAAATCCGATCATACCTACAATATAAGGGTATACCCTTTACTGAGGTCTTGGGGGACAGAGTTGTGTTCTCGACTAAAATTTTACCCAATGTAGGGTGGCCAGTGATTCCGGTGATTCTGACAGAGTGTGGTAAGACGCTCCAAGATACATCCGACATGATTGACCACTATGAGCTTGTCTATTCGGGAAAATCGGTGCTTCCCGAGACGGCGTCTGGTAAGGCGTTGAGTTATTGGTTAGAACTTATTGGCGATGAATGGCTTAAGTTACCGGCGCTACACTATCGTTGGAGATATAATAGTGACTTTGCGGTACGTGAAATGGGACGGAATAATGATCCGTCTGCGACAGCCGATGAACAGTTTCGGGTAGGAAAAAAAATAGCGAAAACTTTTCAAGATTGGTGCCCCATATACGGGATTACAGAGCATACCGGCTTATCTATAGAGACTGAGTATCTCATATTTTTGCAGCTCTTTGAAAAGCATCTCTCGGCATTTCCTTATTTGCTTGGTGGCCAGCCGTCCTTAGGTGATTTCGCATTTTTTGGTCCACTTTATGCCCATTTATACCGAGATCCTGCGTCTGGAGATTTAATGCGTGAGGCTGCTCCTGGAGTATGTGATTGGGTAATACGAATGAACAGTTTTAACTTACAACAACCGAGCGAAGGATGCGGTTGGGTTGATTTCGAGTCAATTCCTGACACGCTATCCCATTTACTGAACCATTTGTCGAGAGACTTCGTACCAGTGATTGCTGAAGAAGTGCAAGCTTTGCAATTGTGGCTCCAAAGTAGTAGCGACGTCATAATGCCGAGATATTTTGGCGATGGGGATTTCGTGATAGGAGCCGGCGGTCCCCACGAAGTGAGCGAAAAGCGGAGACTCACCACATATGGGCAGTGGATGATGCAAAGAGTGTTGAACGTTTTTGAAAACTCTGGTGACACGGAGAGAAAAAAAATAACTCGTTTGTTTTCATGCTTCGGTGCGTGTAGGGTGCTCGATATCGTCATCTCTATTAAGTTAGGAAAGCGGAATTTCCAATTAGTTAGGGAATAGAACTTTAGAGTGCTTTAATTACTGAAAATATTATTAAGATAAGGTGTACCTATGTCTATGTCAGATGGTCTTAAGCAAAGACTCGATAACATTATAAACAGCGAAAAAATTGTTTTATTCATGAAGGGGGATCGTAACGGACCTCAATGTGGATTTTCGGCGCGTGTCGTTGGGGTTTTGGAAGAGTTGACTGATAATTACAAAACTATCGATGTGCTCTCTGATCCGGATATTAGGAATGGAATTAAGGAATATTCCGAGTGGCCCACTATTCCTCAGTTGTACATCGAAGGAGACTTTGTGGGTGGCTGCGATGTTGTTGAGCAACTTTCCAAAACTGGTGATTTAGTGAAATTGATAGGAGAAGGAGAACCTCTGTCGCTTCCAACGATCGTGATTACTGATTCTGCTGCAGAATCTATAAGAGACGTTTGTAAGCAGCACCCCGATCTGAATGTTCATTTAAACATCACGGATGATTGGGTTCATGAATTCAACCTGGCGCCTAATTCTGGTCATGAGATAGCAGTAGTAAATAATGGGATAGAGTTATTACTTAATCGCTCCACAGCTAAAAAAACTGATGGGCTACGAATTGATATGGAACAGACATCTGAAGGAAGCGTCTTTAGCATTACAAATCCAAATGCGCCCCCTATGGTATCTCAAATGAATGTGCATGAATTAAAACAGCTTCAAGAGTCTGGCGATACATTTTATCTTTTTGATGTCAGAGAACAAAGTGAGAGAGATATTGCACTTATTGTTGGCTCTCGGCTCTTAAGCGAGGAGAATATAAAATTTATTGATACATTGGACCGTAACTCGATTATGATTTTCCATTGTCATACTGGGGTACGCAGTCAGTCGGCGGCTGAGTACTTCAGAGATCAAGGTTTTACGCGAGTCTATAACTTATCCGGTGGCATAGATGCGTGGTCCGTAGAGATAGATGCTGAGGTAGCTCGATATTAAGCACGCATTTCCTATGAATGCGTAAATTTTTAGAGCGAATAGAGACTTATTTTTTGGCTGATAGACTTTTTAGCCTTCGCATGGTTCTTGTCTTTTGCACACCCGGCCATTTGCGTAAATGGTTTTTATAAAGTCGTCTCCTGAGAAGTAGCGTTGGCTTAACTCAGGCTCAGTAGCATTTTCAATCTCATTGACAAAACACGTATATTCGTCCTCTTGTGTCTCACAAGAAAAATAAATAGTGTTAAATTTCTCTGAATTTGATGAGAGGACATAACCTTTAGAGCTTTTATCCCAACTTTTTACGAAACGCTCGCGGTGACATTCACATGCGAAACTACGCTCTGCATATTCGATTAATTTTCCGACCGTCATTTTAGGCACTTGATCTGTGTAGTCAGTATTTACAATCCTAGCTGAAAGTAACGCTCGAGGGGTTGATTGGGTAGCCTTATTTTTCATTAGTGTGATTTCAGGCATTTTAGGAAGAGAAATAGAAGGTACCGTCACACTAGAACAGCCGCTTAGGATTGTTATTACGAGCAGGAGCTTAGGAAACAAGCAGCAGCCAGTGTGCCATGATTTATTCATCTAACTACCATCCGTTAAAGTCTCCGAGAACTTTTTTCTTTCTAGTTGGAACTCAATACGAGCCATTATCAATTTGAGGATCTTTTTAACATGCCGCTCAAGCACGGATCCCTCACAATAATCTGCGGGAGCATAAAAATCGATACGATTAGCATCTGCTAGAGTTTTACAGGCTTCCATTGATTTGTTTGCATCTTGACATTCCTCTTTATGAACTGCCACTGCGAACCCACCGTATTTCTTAACTACAGTCATACATGGCACATCTGTAAGTCCATCACCTAGGTAAAGCATGTTTTGGAACGGTATAGCACGTTCATTTTCGGGCATGTATTCATTCACAGTTTCTAGCGCGCCTTCTCTACCTTTATTTATTTTAAAGAGATAATGTGTTTTTGCGGTGTCGTTAATTACTACAGTGGGGAAGCGTGCTACCTCATGATGGTCAAAATAGTATTGTGAAGCATAAATTTGTGAAAAATGTCTTTTTATACTTACCCCTTCAAGAATCTCATGCAGTCCTGCCGAGACGATATAATGTTTTATTTCGATTTGTCCTTCTGACGCGGTTTTAACATATTTATTAATGCGCTCGAACCAGTCGAAAACCCCAGGATAATACTTGATTTCTTTTGCAAGATTGCGCAATGCGTCCCTGCTTAGGTGCGCTTTATTTGCTTCTATTTGCTCAACCAAGAGACGCATATAGGTTAATATAGGGTCTGCGCCAGTATTTTTTACTTCTTCGTCTACTTGATCCCAAAATTGTTTTGGCTTGATGCCAAGCTCGGGAAGCACAGTGTATTCTTGCATAGGCTCAGGAGTGAGCGTTCCGTCAAAGTCGTATACTAACGCTATCACATTTTGTTTAAACTTAGTCGTTTTTTTCATTGCTTAAGATATCCACACCAATATTCCTACACGGCTCACTAAAGCTCTGATTTTTTATAGAATGTTTTAGCTTGAAGCATCATATTCCGCATGTAATTAATTCTAGCACAAGGTCGGCCGCATCGACGGTTGAAGCAACAATATGCTCAGGTAGTTTTCTGATGTCGGAGTTTGGCGCTACCAAGTCTGGGATCATAATCACATGTAATCCTGCCGATACTGCCGACTTTACCCCAATCTCTGAATCTTCTAAAGCGATGCATTGGTTAGTCGGCACGTTGATTTTCCTAGCAGCATAGCGATATATATCAGGAGCAGGTTTGCCGTTTTGAACGTTATCGCCTCCCACAATGGTGTCAAAATAAGTCAGTAAATTAGTTGTCCGTAGTGATTCGATGGCGTGCTCGCGAACGGTGGAGGTCGCGACTGCCATCGGGACAGACTCTTTTTTAAGCACTCCTAATAATGTCTCGATGCCAGGGTTAGCCACTAATTTGCCCGATTCTACTTTTCTTCCCCATCGTTTTTTGTACTCTTCATAGAATGCTTCCATCGGGAATGTTGCTCCCATACTGCGACGAATAGCATCTTTTAGCTGGACTGATGGCAGGCCCATCCATGTGACGTATGTCGCATCTGATATTGAAAATCCTAGCTTGGCTGCAGCTTCCTGCGCACATGCTCTGATCATAGGTTCCGAATTAATTAGAACTCCATCCATGTCAAAAACTACGCCCCGTAAAATTTTCATATTCGACAGTTTATTCTCTTGTATCTAGTCTATTAATTTGTTTAAGAGGTTTTGAGGCACGACCTCGACAATAATACTTTGTCTTACGGATCTATGGATAAAGCCCTCCGCCACCCCCTGATCAAGTAGCGTGAGAAGTGGATCGAAAAAGTTATCTATATTCAGAAGACCTATATTCTGGCTAGCTTGACCCAGTTGCTTCCAGGCAAGGATCTCAAAAAACTCATCGTACGTTCCTATACCGCCCGGTAGGACTGCGAAACAGTCAGAGTTTTCGAGCATGAGAGATTTTCTCTCGAATATATCGCCGACCAATATATGCTGTCCAAACGTGCTAATGGTAGGCTGATTAGTAGTGAGAAACTCTGGGAGAATTCCCAATGTCTCACAACCCTCTTTTCGAGCTGCTGCGATTAAGGTGCCCATTAAACCGAGCCCTCCCCCCCCATATATTAATTTAATACCTCTAGCGGCTATTTCGCGGCCAATCGTATCGGTCGCGTTCTCGTAATTGGCGTTACCGCCAGAACTCGAGCCACAAAATATACAGATTGAGGTGATCATAAGTATTAATCTCGCTAGCGGAGGCTAGTAGGCCACCCAAATTAAGTTACTACCCTTAACTACCCACTGATCATCCATTAACCTAAGCGCTATAAACCTTCCACTGCTACATTCTATTCCACATAGATGTTCAACATAGACTAGCGCATTTGTAATTTTGTAGTTATACCCTACCCTTGAAAATCTAAGTAAATCGCGCGCGCCGTCATATGTGTCTGCGAACTCACGCCAGGCAGTTTTTACATCTGGCTGATCGAATATCACTTCCTGTTTTTTTTTGGGTAAAAGAACATATGGAACAGTTAGGTTTAGAACGGAGTTAAAATTGATTTTCGTACGATTGCGCTTTCCCCAGTCGATATAAGTCTCTTTTTCGATGTCGAGTACCTCTATAATTTTTTCAATCTCATTATTTGGGCCAAGTTCTGAAATTAATCCTGAGGTTTTTTCTGCTATAACTACTATTTCTGTATGAGAGTCCAATCCATGATTGATAACAGAGGAATAAATTTCACTATCAGGCCAGTCCTCGAAGACAGGAGCAGAAAAAACAACCTCAGATATGGTCATAGCTATTGCTATACTGGCTGGTACTATTTTAGATTTTAAATTTGGAATGATTAGTTTCCTTGATATGTCGACTGAGTAAATAATATTACACAACAAGACTTTTACAACTATAGGGACTCATATAGGGACTCAAACAATTTTATGGCTTACTGTAATTATTATTCATGGTTGTATTGAATCGAGCTGCCAGTTTCAGATATTCTTGCTGAATATTTATATCTGAGAACATGTTATATGCTTTCGCCTCGATATTTTGTAACCAGTTTGTTGATTAGTTTATGGTGCTCAGTCGTCGCAGGGCAACAAAGCTTTGAGATGGTAGCAAGAAATCTTCACACCGCTATTTCGAAAGGTCCCACTGATCTGTTAAGTTTGAAGTATCCTCAAATTGGTATGGACGAGGCAGATGGGATACAGGACGCGCTCGTTCAGATCGAGCTAAAATCAAGAGAGATCGGAGGATATAAAGCCGGCTTTACTGGCTCAGATGCTCAGAAAAAGTGGGGTGTTTCGGATCCAGTATCAGCAGTACTTTTTGCAGATGGGGAATTTCGGGGTTCGCCGGTCATAGACATGGCTGGGTACCAGAAACTTTTCATAGAGATGGAAATCGGTTTTGTACTTGCTAAAGAGATAACTCAACCTATAGCATCCCTAAGGGACTTAATGGGGTATATCCAGTATGTGGTGCCGGTAATAGAGTTACCTGACTTGCCTTTTAGATCGTTGAAGTCTCTGACAGCTGCTGATTTGGTTGCTGTAAACATGGCTTCAAAAAATTGGTTAGTTGGACAACCTATCAATACTGAAATGCTTGCTGGCCAAGTTAGAGCGAAGTTATACCAGGATGGCGAACTTATTGATTCAGGTACTGTTTCAAGTCAAAGTAGGCTAGAAGCATTGTTATGGCTAGTGAATGAGAGATTAAAAAGGGGCTGGCCACTTCAATCTGGGAATACACTTATCACTGGTGTGATGGGGAAAATCAACCCTGCTAAGCAGGCTTGCTATGTTGCCGACTACGGTGATTTAGTGCAGTCGATTTCGTTTGAGATCGTTCATTTTGAAAAAAATAAAGTTAACGGAGTTTCATGTCACGCCGCGCAATAGCGGCCATCTCTTCTATCGATACAGTGGTTGTGTCAATGAATGGTATTTGTTCTTCTATGAACAGTTTTTCTGCTCTCGCTATTTCCCACTGGCATCTTGATAGTGTGGAGTACTCTCCCTTAGGACGTCTTTCTCTCCGTATGCGACTGAGCTGTTCAGCCTCAATAGTTAAACCGTAAAGTTTACCACGGCATGAATCTAAACTTTTTGGCAAGGTTGAGCCCATTAAATCGTCTTGGATCAACGGATAATTTGCGGCTTTTAAAGAATATTGCATTGCGAGGTATAGGCAGGTCGGCGTTTTCCCACATCTTGAGACACCGATTAGTACGATATCGGCATCATGAAGATTCCTGAGGCTTAAACCGTCGTCATGGCCTAGGGTGAAGTTTAGAGCGTGCACTCGTTTATCATAAGCATTAGTGTCTCCGATACCGTGCATTCGCCCCGCCTTGTGCGACGATTCAGTTTGTAGAGCCTCCTCCAGCGGCTCAACGAAAGTTCCAAATAAATCAAAAACATGAGCGCAACTGTCTCTAATGATGGTTTGGGTAGTCATGTCAGTCAGTGTACTGAAGACAATTGGCTCAACCCCATTTTTTTTCGATTGGCGTATTGCCAGTACCGCCGCCTGAGCGGCCTTTTCGTTAGTCACAAAAGGTATATTAGTTCGGTTAAATTGGATACTTGGGAACTGGGTCAGCAGGCTGTCGCCCAAATTTTCGGCAGTTATGCCGGTTCTGTCGGAAATAAAAAATACGTCTCTTTTCATTGAGTTTGGGCTTTGGGTTTACTTGGTTACAATGTAGTTAAATAATACACAAATTGATGTAGGTTTGCTTTCGATAAAAGCACAAAGTGATTAAGGATAATAAAATACTCATGAAAGAATATATTGTGTCTCTTAAAAATGTAGGGATGAGAGATGTCGAGCGTGTGGGAGGGAAAAATGCCTCACTTGGCGAAATGATTCAGCACCTTGATGCCGCAGGAGTTCTGGTCCCAAGTGGTTTTGCTACTACCGCCGAGGCTTTTAGAGATTTTCTTGCTGAAGACGGATTGGCGGATAAAATTCGAGCTCTTTTGGAATCGTTAGATGTAAACGACGTAGCTAAGTTATCAGCGGTCGGAAAAACTATCAGAGACGCTATTATTGCCGCGCCGTTTTCTCCTGAGTTGCACAGCCAGATTGAACGCGCTGTTTTGGAAATGGAAAATGAAAATAATGGTAGTGAATTTTCTGTAGCGGTCAGATCGTCAGCGACGGCGGAAGATCTCCCTACCGCGTCTTTTGCCGGGCAACAAGAGACTTATCTCAATGTTAGTGGGTTAAAGGAAATAGTGAGACGAATAAAAGATGTTTACGCATCTCTGTTTAACGATCGGGCTATTTCCTATCGCGTACATCATGGTTTTGCTCATCACGAGGTAGCTCTTTCAGCGGGCGTACAAAAAATGGTTAGGAGCGATATAGGCTCCAGCGGTGTGATGTTTTCCTTGGATACGGAATCTGGGTTTGAGGATGTCGTTTTCGTGACGTCTAGTTATGGTTTAGGTGAAATGGTTGTTCAAGGAGCGGTTAATCCTGATGAGTTTTATGTTTACAAAAGAGGAATTATTGAAGGGAAAAGATCTGTTCTTCGGAGTACTCTTGGTAGCAAGCAACTACAGATGACTTATGCCGAAAACGGATCTGGTGGAGAAGAAGTAATCACGAGTAAGGTAAGCGAAGCATTGCAGGCAGAATTTAGTTTAGAGGAACACGAAGTCGAAAAACTTGCGCATTTAGCCATGGAAATAGAGAAGCATTATGGGAGGCCGATGGATATCGAGTGGGCGAAGGATGGAAGAGACGGACAACTCTATATAGTTCAAGCTCGTCCTGAGACGGTGCAAAGCAGATCTGGTCGAGTTATGGATAGATATGAACTGAAAGGGACCGGACCTGTTTTAACTGAAGGGCGCAGTATTGGTCAGAAAATAGGCTGTGGTTCGGCTCGAGTGATTCTTAGTGTGGAGGACATGAATACCTTACAGGATGGTGAAGTGTTAATTACTGACATGACTGACCCCGATTGGGAGCCTGTTATGAAGCGGGCCGCGGCTATTGTGACGAATCGAGGTGGGCGCACCTGTCATGCCGCCATTATAGCCAGAGAACTAGGTGTTCCAGCTATTGTTGGATGTAGTAACGCGACGGAGGTCGTTAAAACCGGCCAGATAGTTACCGCATCTTGCTCGGAGGGGGATACTGGCGTCGTATATCAAGGAGATATAGATTTCACTCATACCGAGATTGAACTTGATTCCATGCCTGAAATTTCTACAAAGATCATGATGAATGTTGCTAATCCAGACCGAGCCTTTACTTTTGCTGCCCTACCGAATAAGGGTGTTGGACTCGCCAGACTGGAATTTATTATTAATCGGATGATTGGCATTCATCCAAAAGCATTACTGGAGTTTGACAGCATCCCTGAGGAGTTGCGCGCTACGATTCTACCGGCGATAAAAGCCTATGGCACTCCTAGGGAATATTTTGTTAAGCGGCTAATAGAAGGCGTGGCAACTATCGGCGCTTCTTTCGCCCCTGAACCGGTTATCGTGCGTTTGTCCGACTTTAAATCGAACGAATATGCCAATTTGATTGGAGGACATCTTTACGAGCCCGAGGAAGAAAATCCTATGATTGGATTTCGCGGCGCATCGCGCTATATATCGGATTCATTTCGAGAATGTTTCGAGATGGAGTGCGAGGCGATGAAGTACGTGCGAGATAAAATGGGTTTGAGAAATGTAGAAGTTATGGTTCCATTTGTTCGAACCATTGATGAGGCTAGACAGGTCACAGCATTGCTCGCAGAGAACGGTTTGGCTCGTGGTGTGGACGGATTGCGCGTAATTATGATGTGTGAATTGCCTTCAAATGCCATTTTGGCCGAGGAATTTTTGGAATACTTTGATGGTTTTTCTATAGGCTCTAATGATCTTACTCAGCTTACATTAGGATTAGACCGAGACTCTGCATTAGTTGCGGATTGTTTTGACGAGAGAAATGAAGCGGTCAAATATTTAATTAAACGGGCTATTGATGCCTGCAAAAAGGCTGGAAAATATGTCGGCATTTGCGGTCAGGGCCCGTCGGATCATCCAGATTTGGCAGAATGGCTAGTCGAGCAAGGGATAGAGAGCATGTCCTTGAATCCAGATACTGTAGTTGAGACTTGGTTAAACTTGTCTGACAAAACACAGAATTGATGGGTCAACCTCTGCAAAATTTCATTGCAGCCCCTCAAAAAGCATGGAGAAGTCTGTGGCCCGAATATCTTTTGTTAGTGCGCCGACAGAAATATAATCAACTCCCAATGATTTAAGAGCAGCCAAATCATTTAACGTGATCCCTCCTGAGAGCTCTATTAATGCTTTTTTGTCTACTAATTTCACCGCTTCCTTTATTTGAGGGACGCTAAAATTATCTAGGAGTACCATGTCAACATTGTTATCTAAGGCCTCTTTTAGCTCACGAATCGATTCCACCTCAACTTCAATTTTG
The DNA here is from genome assembly GCA_938075585.1 of uncultured Gammaproteobacteria bacterium. Taxonomy (GTDB): domain Bacteria; phylum Pseudomonadota; class Gammaproteobacteria; genus UBA4457. Next base: position 25,133 of record CALJHG010000004.1, read on the forward strand.
ATAGCTTGGTTAGAAATCCTAATAGTTTGAACCGCATTTGAGATCGACCCGCTGGCCGCAATATGATTTTCTTTTATTAAGATGGCATCATAAAGGCCTAAACGATGATTGTGCCCGCCACCGCACCGAACTGCATACTTTTGCGCTAGTCTAAGGCCCGGAATAGTTTTTCGTGTATCCAGTATTTTTGTATTCGAACCAATCATCGCAGATGAAAAATTATACGTGGCCGTTGCCGTTGCCGATAAGGTTTGTAGGAAGTTAAGTGCTGTCCTCTCGCCTGTTAATATACTTGCCGCCGGCCCTATTAATTCACAGACTATTTGATTCTTCGTTATAGCATCCCCATCTTTTGCATGCCAGATGATATTAATGTTTCGGTCCAATGAGTCGTAAACTTCATCAAACCAAGGGCTGCCTGAGAGTACGGCTTCGTGCCGCACTAAGACTTGTGCATTTGCTCGCTTACCCTTGGGTATAAGCGCCGCGGTGATGTCTCCAGAACCTATATCTTCTGCTATGGCATATTTGACGGTTTGTTTTAGTTCTTGTTTTAAGGACTCGCTTAAGTTTTTCATGTAATAGTTTTAATTCTTTTAAGAAGCTTTAGTGAGTTTAAATACTATCGGGGACAAAAGTAATAATGCTATGAGATTTGGAAGAGCCATAAGTCCGTTAAAAATATCTGCGATAGCCCAAATTATTTCCAGTTTTACCATGGCACCAATCAATATTGCTATGATCCAAAGGGTTCGGTAGGTGAAAATAATACGACTACCAAACAAATACTCCGCACAGCGCTCCCCATAATAACTCCAGCCGATTATTGTTGTGAAGGCAAAGACCGCGAGACATACGCTGATTAATAGGCCACCAAGCGGGCCTATGCCAGTCGTAAAGGCAAGAGCGCTAAGCGACGCCCCCTGCTCGGCGCTATCCCATGTTCCTGTCATTATTATCACGAACGCTGTTAAAGAGCAGACGCAGATGGTATCTATAAAAGTCCCTAACATGGCTATTTTACCTTGTTTTGTCGGATTGTTAGTACTTGCCGCAGCGTGAGCGATAGCAGCGCTACCCAGACCTGCCTCGTTCGAAAAGATTCCTCTTGCGAATCCCCAGCGCATCGCTAGCCATATGGATACACCCATACCTGACTCTGTCTCAAAAGCGCTCTCGATAATTAGGCGTATCGCTCCAGGCAGTGCGGTTATATTACTTACGATAATAAAAATTGAAAAAGAAATAAAAACTAAAGCCATCAGGGGTACCACCATGCCTGCGAAGGTCGCGATTCTTTTTATACCGCCAATGATTACGATCCCAGTGAGTGTTGCTATAAACAGACCCGTCAACCATTTATCTATTGCAAAGCTCGAATGCATGACATCTGCTACGGAGTTGGATTGCACCGTATTTCCTATTCCAAAGGCGGCTATCATCCCAAAAAAAGCAAATAATATTGCCAGCCAATGCCACTCTGGTCCTAGTCCTTTTTGAATATAATACATGGGACCGCCCATATATCGTCCTGCACTGTTAATCTCTCTGTAGTGGACGGCTAATACCGCTTCTGCATATTTGGTTGCCATACCAAATAGTGCAATAACCCACATCCAAAAGACTGCACCAGGCCCACCGAAATGAATCGCGGTCGCTACTCCGGCAATATTTCCGGTCCCAATTGTTGCAGAGAGTGCGGTCATTAGAGCGTTAAATGGTGAAATATCACCGTTTTGTCCACCAGTTTTCTCTCTACTTTTCGCTAGAAGTCTAAAACTTGAACGCAACTGCAACCAAGGCATGAACTTCAGGCCAACCGAAAGGTAAACTGCAACGATCGCGAGTAATGGAATTAGGAGGTATTCGCCCCAAACTAGGTGACTTATTTTAGTTAGTACACTTTCAGCGATTGAACTGAAACTAACAGTTTCCACTATAATATTTTCCCATGTTGTTTTTTTATTATAAGTTCATTGCCGGTTTGCGCGAATGTTAGGCGCTCTAGGAAGCTCATGCCGAGTAGAGCATGCATGTCACCCAATGAAGGCACTATTACCGCTCGGACATCATGTTCCTCTATTTGCCCTAATTGTAGACTTATTATATTTGCTGACCAGCCTTTTGTTTGGCCGTTAGCTGTCATGATAGTGACCTTTCTTTTTTTCTTTATACCCGCTTTTATCGCAAGTTTTTCAGAAACGACTACATCAGTGGCGCCAGTATCCACCAAAAACTGGACTAATTGGCCGTTTATTTTCCCCCTCGCTATGTAGTGGCCGGAGCGACTTTTCAAGAGACGAACTCCAATGTCTCCAGTTTTAGTTTCAAATGCACTCGTCTCGTGGAACGTGTTTTTTTTGTGAGTAGAATACTGCGAAAATAACCAAGTTAGCATACCTAACAATAGTGCGAAGGCCGCTAGGTACATTATAAATCCGAACCGTTGTGTCGACATAGTGTGATTATAAAACGAATTGACGCCAGCATGTTTTTTTTGTTCGTCAAATGTTAGTCTAAACAACGCCTGTGAGAATGATTTCTAAACTAAGTGGCTATATTCCCAGTGATATAATAAAAGGTCTTAAAGAGTGAGTAATATCTCGAACGAAAAAACTAAAAACACAGAGTTCGAACCAACTCGAGCGATACGCAGTCTGACGGAAGATGTGGAAAACAGTATGTTAGACGCGCCTCGGTCTCTACCAGCGAAGTATTTTTATGATGAGCGAGGCTCATTGTTATTCGATAAAATATGCGACTCTCCAGAGTACTATCCTACTCGTATAGAAAGCGCCCTTTTAAAGGAGGTCGCTAAAGATGTGATAAACACATCTCGTCCTGACCATATTTTGGAGTTAGGAAGCGGCACCTCGAGGAAGACGAGACACCTTTTCGACGCTTGCTCTTTATCCCAGTGCTTTCCAGAATATATCGCGGTCGACGTTTGTGACGAAATACTAGTTGAAAGCAAAAACGCTTTGGAAAAAGAATATGGATGGTTGAAAGTAAATACAGTAGTTGGAGATTACACGGGTGGGTTGGGAAACCTGCCTAGGAGTCACGCTAAAAATTTATTCGTGTTTCTGGGCGGGACTATCGGTAATTTTAGTCCCAAAGAGGCGAATATATTTTTGTCCGAGATTAAAGAGGTTATGACTCCGCAGGATTTACTATTAATCGGTGCTGACAGAGTGAAAGAGCCGGATATATTGCATGCTGCCTATAACGATGATGAGGGAATTACGGCTGAGTTTAATCTAAATTTGTTAGAAGTACTAAATCGAGAACTCGATGCTGATTTTAATGTCTCTAAGTTTGAGCACTATGCATATTACAATCCTTTACTATCGCAGATTGAAATGCATCTCGTGTCCATGCGCGAACAGAAGATTCGAATGAAGAATCTCGATAAAGAGGTGCATTTTTTAGAGGGAGATCATATTCTTACCGAGATAAGCCGAAAGTTCACCAGAGCTGAACTTGAAAATCTTCTGATTAATGCCGGTTTTGAAATTGAAAAGCATTACGAGGCAGAAGAGATGAAATTTTCGCTTGTCCTAGCTACTACTGACTAGGCTGCTAAAGGGCTTTCGCAAGTGACTACGCTTAGATTACCCTGCGATGGATGGTTGGATGGGATACCTAGAATCAAGTCGCCAAATTTTGATGCCAGACCAGTTGGAGCATTTCCAGAACTAATAGTTATTCATGCGATCAGCCTGCCGGAAGGTAAATTTGGCACAAATCTTGTGGAGCATCTTTTTACTAATAAATTACCCAATGATTTAGATCCGAATATTAGTGAGCTACGAGGGACGAGAGTGTCCGCACATTTCTTTATAGATAGGTCGGGACATGTAACTCAATTCGTCTCTGTAATCTGTCGCGCGTGGCATGCGGGTGTGTCCATATGGGAGGGGAGAGCTGCTTGTAATGACTTCTCGATCGGGATTGAATTAGAAGGTTGTGATTATTTACCTTTTGATGGGAAACAGTACTCCGCGTTAGCACTTTTGATTAATAATTTAGTAGCCCATATACCTACCTGCAGTTGGGATTCTGTGGTGGGCCATAGCGATATAGCGCCGTCTCGGAAAACTGATCCTGGTCCATTTTTCAATTGGGGAATGTTGCAGAAGGAACGTGTCCGCTTATCTTAAATAGTCTCTGATTTTTAGTAAATTTCTTCCATTTGGTTGGCACACAAGCACTGAATCTTGTTCGTACCAGTCGCCTAAAACGATTCGCTGGAGCGTTTTACAGTCGGCCTTAAATACATGGGTATTTGGTCTATGCGTGTGTCCGTGTATTAGCAGAGAAACTTCATATTTGCTCATAATCGTCTCAACCGTCTTTTGCTCAACATCCATAATCTCATTATCTTTTTTACGCATTGATGCGCTAGTTTTAGCTTGAGTTCTGTACGCAATTTTTTTTCGAATATAAAGTGGTATTAGTAGAAAAATTTGGATTATCAGGGGGTGCCGCACTATTTTTCTAAATAGCTGATATTTAGTATCTTTAGTGCATAATAGATCACCGTGAGTAATTAATGTTTTAGTCCCGTAGAGATCAATGAGTGCGTAGTCGGAGAGTAACTTGGCTCCTGTTTTCTCACAAAAATTTCGTCCGATGAGAAAATCCCGATTGCCGAGAGCAATGTATAAAGCCACACCGTTATCAGACACAGCGCGGAGGGCAGCTAGGATATCAGGGTGAGGAGGGGTGTTATCATCATCTCCTAGCCACAAGTCGAAGAGATCTCCCAATATGTAAAGCGCTGCACATTTTTGTTGCGCAAATTTGAGGAACGCGAGAAAAAGTTCAACTTTCTTTTCTCGCTTATCGCTTAAGTGCACATCAGATACAAAGATAGTGGTAACGCGCGCAGATGTATTGCCTTCTATCAGGTTAGTCTCCTAAAACAGACGCTTTAATGACCTCGATAGGTGTTACAGGCACGTCTTGATGACCACCAGCCGATCCAGTTTCAACAGCTTTAATGGCGTTAACCGTGTCCATGCCATCTGTAACTTTTCCAAATACGCAATAGCCCCAGCCGCTTGGGGTTTCGCTTGTATGATTTAAGAACTCATTATCTTTTACATTGATGAAGAATTGAGACGAAGCTGAATGTGGGTCATTGGTTCTAGCCATAGCTACTGTGCCTGATACGTTGCTTAGACCATTATTAGCTTCATTTTGAATAGGAGCATTTGTTGCTTGTTCCTGCATATTTTTGTTCATTCCCCCCCCTTGGATCATGAACCCGTCAATCACTCTATGGAAGATGGTACCATTATAAAAATTATTTTCGACGTAAGCTTGAAAGTTCGCGGAGGTGCTAGGTGCTGCTGTTTCATTAAGCTCTATGATGATGTCACCCATAGTGGTTTCGAATTTTACAGAAGTCATATGGTGTCCTAAATTTTTATCGATTGTAGATCAGTTAATTTGTTATTATACATTGTACCTAATTAGACGTAATGTCGCTAAAAGTAGGGGGGAAACTGATTTCCGTGTGCGTAAAAAGTCGCATACTAACTAAAACTCTTTATATTGTTAGACCATTTTTTTTGGATAGGTTGATAGCAATGTAATTGACGGTATGCCTTAGCGTTAGTATCATCCCGCAATCGTTTTTGCTGGGAATCATGACTCGGGGCATAGCGCAGTCTGGTAGCGCACCTGCTTTGGGAGCAGGGGGTCGGGGGTTCGAATCCCTCTGCCCCGACCAACTTGAGTGGTTAAAAAGTCATGATTTTAAACATTTAGGCATTTGCAAGTTCAATTGCTTACGCTTAATGTGGTGATCGGGAGTTTTATAACGTTTCCGCGCAACGGTTGGATTAATGCGCCTGTAGCTCATTTGGATAGAGCATCGGCCTTCTAAGCCGAGGGTAGCAGGTTCGAATCCTGCCAGGCGTGCCAGTTTGTGGAACGGTTGTATTAGCTAAATGGTTGTCGAGAATGAGAAATTATAGATAACAATGGTGGGCGTAGCTCAGCTGGTAGAGCACGGGATTGTGATTCCTGAGGTCGTGGGTTCGAACCCCATCGTCCACCCCAATCTATTGCGATAACTAGTTGCTATATACCCCTATGGGGTGGTAAATTTTTTTAACGGGCCATTAGCTCAATTGGTAGAGCAGTTGACTCTTAATCAATTGGTTCGGGGTTCGAGTCCCTGATGGCCCACCAAATTTTCAAGGCTGAGCGAATAATTTTGGTTATTCTTTCTTCTTCCGAAAAATCCCCGGTTAGTACTTTGAGGATGGACTCTGACTCTCCTTATGTTTTTGTTTGCGATCATGCTGGTTGGCAGGTGCCTGCTAGCCTAGAAGGGCTTGGTTTAACCAAGAGAGATTTGAAGCGCCATATAGGCTGGGACATTGGCGCTCTCGCAGTGGCTAGGAAGCTTTCTAATATCTTAAGCGCGCCTTTAATTTGGCAAAATTATTCTCGCTTGGTTATCGATTGTAATCGAGTACTGGATCACCCGGGACTGATTGCGGTTGAAAGCGACAGAACAATCATTCCTGGAAACATGAATGTCACCAAGGATGGTATCCGCAGCAGGATTCGCGAAGTGTATCAACCGTATCACGGGACGATTAAAAAACTACTAGATGCGAGAAAGTCGAGAAGTACGCCCACTATTCTCGTGTCAATTCATAGTTTCACTCCGGTATTCCGTGGAATCAAAAGAGCGTGTGAACTCGGAGTTTTGTTTGGTTCGGATGCGCGATACGCACGTACGTTCTTAAACAGTACCAAAGCCAATTTTGATTTTTTAGTAATGGCGAACGAACCATATAGGGTAGATGAAAAAGATTGTACCATTCCTATGCATGCTATAATTAGAGGAAATCTGAACGTACTTTTAGAGATCCGACAAGATTTAATTGTGAGTGGTGCGCAGCAGGAACTTTGGGTGAGTGGTTTAGCCGGAGCGCTAGAGGATGCTACGTCACAAATTTTGTGATCTCGTTACAGTTGAACACCCAATCACTATACCTAGACTAAGTATAGAGACGATTTATATACTAGGTCTTAGGATCATAACCTGCTTCATTGGGGAACCCTTTAATATCAGGGGCAGGGTAGTAACGTTTCTCGCCCAAGGCATCCACACGATCAAAAAAATCTTGATCTGCGGCTAGTCCCATTACTTCGCCAATATCCCGAAGGTTCATTGCTTGTCGAAACATGTTCCAGGAGTCTGGGTGTAGGTTTATCGCAGTGGCTAAAAACTTATCGCCTTCCGCTTCCTTCCCATTCAGACGTAAGTAAACGCCGAGGTGGAAGTTGGCATGAGCTAAGGCTATTGATTTAGATGGCAATTGCATGTGTCGCTTGGCAGCATCGGTATCATACGCATTTTCTGCGATAGCCCCATTTATCGCCCAATCTTTTACAGCATCCAGATAAGTTGTTTGCGCTCTTGAAGCCAAATCTAGCGCCTCGTCCGTTTGAGAGAAGTCTTGTCTGTTCATAGAACGAAATGCATCGTGAGATCCCGCGGTCTCACTCGGTCTTACTATTTTCCCGAATTCATCAATCCATACCGCATTAGGAACATTTACCATATTGTAGAGATCTGCCACCTGATGGGTTTGATCAATAAGACAAAGATAGCTCGGGTTAGCTTCGTCTATGAATTCTCGCGCTGTTTCCGCACCTCTGCTTTCTTGAGCGACTGCGATAATTAGAAAGTCATCGTTTCCAACTTCATCATACATAGCTTGCCACACGGGCAAGTCATGTCTGCATCCTCACCAGGACGACCAGGTTGTTAAAAAGATACGTTTTCCCCGATAGTCCGAAAGTGAGTGAAACTCTCCATCGAGATCTGGCAATCTGAAGTCCGGCGCCTCGAGAGAAGTGAGTTTTTCTGATCGCTCTTTATATCCTGCTCCCAGCAACCATGTTTCTCTCGTTTCGTCATATAAGACAGGTTTCTCCATTAAGCGCCAAAATTGCGACACATTTAGATGCTTATTCTCTAGGAACCCTGTTTCGGTATCACTCGGATATGGGATACATTTCTCGTCTTGACACAAGCCTTCAGGCTTCATAGTCCAACCGAGCTTTTGCTCAACATCTTTCCTAGTTAACCAAAGATCGTTATCTTTTATTTGCGCGTTAACAGCTAGAGTTTGATGTTCGTGAATAACTGTGACCATTTTCATATCCTTGGGCGTGATAATTGGGTTAACTGTACTCTTCATCGTGTCCTCACGTGAGTATATCGATAATCATAGCTAAAACAACTGAAATTCATGGCGTATCCTGCTAACCGTTATTTTTGTCTGACACCAAATCAATATCTTCATCAAGTGGCACCTTTGCTCTTAATTGTAAGCGTGCATCGTCATCGCCTATTTGTATGTGTTCCATATTCGCCATCTCGCTTTTTGTTTTAGTCGATAGGGTCGCGAATCTTTGGACCTTTCCTGCTAATCCTTGATTTCCAATCAGGGCTGTTCTCAAACTATTCCAATGATTCCCCACAGCCTTTAACGAATTGCCAAGCTTATCCGTTCGATTACTGACTTCACAAACAGCGTTATATATTTCCATGGCTTTGTCGCCGAGTTCGGTGGCATGGTTACTTGTGCTGTATAGAGTCCATACAGCTGAAATGACCCGCAGAATAGGGATCAAAGTGGTATGCGATACTAATATGACATTTTTTTCGTATCCATAGCTAAATAGTCCCCTGTCATGTTTGAGTGCTTCAATGAATGCTGGTTCAATGGGCATAAATAGGAAGGTGAAATCAGGACTTTGGACATCCGCTATACTCGGGTAATCCTTTCTGGACAGATCGTCTATATACTTTTTCACCGCAGCCACATGAGCAGTCATTGCAACCATGGTCTCTTCATCGGTTTTTGCTGAAATAGCCCGATCATAGTCGAGTAGGGTCATTTTACTATCTATGATAAATCCCCCACCATTTGGCAGGTAAATAATAAAGTCGGTTTGCTTCTTTGCTCCTCCGTCGGAGCTGAAGCTGTCTTGTTTGGTATAGTGGGTGACCTCGACTAACCCACTCATTTGCAAAGTCCTTTCGAGCTGGGCCTCGCCCCACGCTCCTCGATATTGGGAGTTACCTTTTAGAGCAGCGGTTAAATTTTTTGCATCTTCGCTCAGCGCTGAACCTACTTCAGCATACTTTTTTATCTCCGAAACCAAATTAGTATTTCCCTTAATCGCTTCAGTGTGTACTTCATTGACTCTTTTTTGGAAGCTCTCAATTTGATCTTTGAAAGGTCTGAGCATTGCATTCAGTGTGGACTGGCTAGAATCTGAAAAGCTTTTTCCTTTTTCCTCAAAAATTTTGTTTGCTAAATTCTCGAACTCTTTTTTAAGACGAGCCTCAGATTGCTCGAGCAACTGGACTTTATCTTCGTTGGCTTTCTGTTTTTCCTCTATTTGCGTTTGAAGGCGGATATTTTCCTGACTGAGAGCCTTATTTTCTAAAATATAATTATCTATTTCCGAGTGTAGCCGAGCTATCTCTTTCACTAGTTCATCATGCTTTTGAAGGTTAGCATCCATCCCTAAAACTTGGGCCCTCCGGATCAATATGTATCCGACTATTGCCAATAGGCCCATAGCGCCGAGAAGAATGAACTCGATTACCGTTTCTTCCATTTTTTACTCTATAGATTGACGCCAAAAATTAGCATGTTTGCACTTATGCTATCGCTTGTAGAACCATATTGATAGGTGTCTCGGCAACTCTATTGACGCTAGAAAACCCTGCTTCTCGAAGTACGTCAGCAATACGTTTTTCGCCAGCTTGCGCCCCTAGACAGAGGCCCACTTCCTGCGAGCGAGACACGGGGACGCAAATGGTCGTGGAGAAACCGTACATTATTCCTGAAAAAAGATTCATATTCTCTTTTAGACTATCAGCCGCGTTTGGTTCAACTACCATAAACGTGCCTCCTGGCTTCAGCGATTTTTTTATGTGCCTTGCTGCGCCCACCGGATCACCCATGTCATGCAGTGCATCGAAGATACAGACCAAATCGTAATCTTTTCCTGGAAATTCTTTCGCGAGAACTTGCTCAAATAGGACGTTTGTTATTCCTTTTTCCTTGGCTTCGTTTCGAGCAGACTCTATGGAAGCTCCATGGAAATCAAATCCGTGAATTTGTGACAGCGGGTATGCCTCGCCCATCAATAATGATGAGGCGCCTAATCCACAGCCTATGTCGGCAACTTTCCCACCTGATTTGAGAGTAGGTTCCACGCCCTTCAGCGAAGGTATCCATTCGGAGGTGAGAGAGGATGCGTAGCCTGGGCGGAAGAATCTATCCGTCCCGCAAAAACAGCAAGAATGGTGATCTTCCCAAGGCCGGCCCTCACCTGATTTGAATATGTCGATTGCCGTATCGTGAGTCGCATATTGAGCAACTACAGCTTGAAAAAATCCTTGCATACAGGTGGGTTCGCCTTCTCGAGAAAAAATGGCCGCTTGTTCGGGAGTCAAATCAAAAGTGTCTGCTTCTGCGTTATATTCGATGTAACCCATGGCCGCATTTGACGATAACCATTCCCTAAGATAGCGGGCATCGACATCAGTTTTTTTCGCTAACGCCTCGTGCTTACAGGGCCCTAGTTCCTCCATAGCCCGGTAGATACCAGTCTGATCACCTATGTAAGCCATAAGCAATCCGACAGCGCCAGCGGCATTTCCCATGACGCGACCTTGCAATTCTTGAAGTTTTTTTTCGTTGTATGATGGTGTCATGATTCTCGTTCCCCTAGCTTGATTGGTATTATTTAGAATATAACGTAACCAAATTCAATAGGAAATGGAATAAACCCCTATTTTATAGGTAAATTGGGGGGGGTGTTAAGACTGTATCCTTAAACATATAATAGTAGTGGAGTGTCGGTCGCCTTGAGATTTTTTTGGTGAACGCCAAAACGGATTTATTGAATTGTTTTTGGCGTAATTTTAAAAGAACAGGCACTATATTTTGTTGTCGGTACTTTAGATAACGCGAGAGTGGCGGAATTGGTAGACGCGCTGGTTTTAGGTACCAGTGGGGTAACCCGTGAGAGTTCGAGTCTCTCCTTTCGCACCATCTATGGTATGCCATAACGTAATTGTTTGAACGAACTTAGAGCAAAGTAGTAATGCAAATTTCTTTAGAAAATACGTCCGCTTTAGAGCGCCGATTAACTGTAACGGTCCCTGAGGAGGCAATAGTTGATAAGGTTAAGTCGAGACTTGATGAGCTCGTGAGAACTGTTAAGGTTGATGGCTTCAGAAAGGGTAAAGTACCGATGTCTGTTGTGACTCAACGCTTTGGGCCCCAGGCGCGTGACGAAGTGGTGAACGAGTTATTGCAGAGTAGTTTTAGTGAAGCGCTTGGTAAAGAGGACCTACGTCCCGCAGGTCAACCGAAAATAGACGAGGTCGCCACGGCAAAGGGACAAGGGTTGAAATATTGCGCACTATTTGAGGTTTTTCCATCTATAGAGCCGGCTGAGCTCAGTGGAATCAAAATTACAAAAGCATCGTGCGAGATTCAAGATAACGATTTAGAAACCGTAATAAGTCAGTTGCGGGACCATCACAAGGTATGGAGTGAAGTCGATCGACCGTCTCAAGATGGTGATCAACTAGCTATAGATTTTAAAGGCTCTATTAATGGGGAAGTTTTTGAAGGAGGCACTGGATCGGATTTTGAGGTATCGCTGGGCTCTGGGACTATGATTGAGGGCTTTGAGTCTGGATTAATTGGACAATCCAAAGGTGATAAGCCGGTTTTAGACCTGAAGTTTCCCGATGAGTATCAAAACAAGCCTTTGGCGGGGAAAGATGTAACCTTCGAAATTGAAATCAAAAAAATTTCGGAAAGTAAGCTGCCTGAATTGGATGAAGTCTTTTTTGAAAAATTCGGCGTAAAAGACGGTGGGGAGGAAGCTTTTAGGAAGCAAGTTCGGGAAAACATGGAGAAAGAAAGCAAAAAAGCGGAAGCGTTGAAATTCCGCAATGAAGTGATGGAAAAAGTTATGGAAGTCAATACTTTTGATATTCCAGAGGCACTCATTTTGGATGAAATAGGACGTCAGAAACAGCAAATGGCGCAAGATATGATGATGCGAGGACTTAACCCAGCAGAAGAATCGGAGGAGTTTGATAAACTTGTTCGAGAGAGAGCGTCTGGTAGCGTTAAAATGGGTCTTTTGATGGCTGAAATTATTAAACGGCATGAGCTAAAAGCCGAGCCAAGTAAGGTTAAAGAGATGATAGAGAATATGTCGGCAGGCTATGAAGATTCCGAAGCGGTTACCAAGTGGTACTATGATAATCCGGAGCATATGAAACAAGTCGAGGGAGCATGCTTAGAGGAAGTAGTGGTAGATTGGCTTGCGTCTCAGGCTGAGGTGGTTGATGAGACGATCTCGTTTGACGCACTTATGAATCCGGTGCAGACTACAAAATAAGAAGAGGCAGTATTTAATGGGTATAGAACTTTCTGATTTTTCTAATAGTGAGGCTCCGCGTGCTTTAAACTTAGTTCCTATGGTAGTGGAGCAAAGTGCTCGTGGCGAGCGAGCATATGATATTTACTCGCGGCTGCTCAAGGAGAGAGTCATATTCTTGGTAGGCCCAGTCGAAGATTATGTTTCCAACGTTTTAGTAGCTCAGCTTCTGTTCCTTGAGTCTGAAAATCCTGACAAAGACATACATCTTTATATTAATTCGCCAGGCGGTTCCGTCTCAGCGGGTCTTGCGATTTATGACACGATGCAATTTATTAAGCCGGATGTGAGCACAATGTGTATTGGACAAGCTGCCAGCATGGGTGCACTTTTGCTTGCGGGTGGCGCAGCCAAAAAACGCTACTGCTTAACCCATTCGCGGATGATGATCCACCAGCCGCTTGGTGGATTTCAGGGGCAAGCCTCTGATTTCGATATCCACGCTAAAGAAATTTTAAAGGCTAGAGAGCGATTGAATCAGATATTAGTAAGTCATACGGGTCAGCCACTAGAAAAAATTGAAGCCGATACCGATCGTGACCGATTTATGAGCGGCGAGGAAGCACGAGACTATGGCTTGATAGACGAAGTATTGCTGTCGCGCGATAATTCAAAAGAGGTGGTGTAAGCATATGAGTGATGGTGACGAGACTAAGACAGAAACCGATAAGCTCCTTTATTGCTCTTTCTGTGGAAAAAGCCAACACGAAGTAAAAAAGTTAATCGCCGGCCCGTCAGTATTTATTTGCGACGAATGTGTTGAGCTTTGTAATGACATTATACGCGAAGAAATACAAGAAAAATCATCGAGTAAAGAGGGCGGTAAACTACCTATTCCGGCGGAGATTAAAGAAAATTTAGATGACTATGTTATCGGGCAGAAAGATGCAAAAAAGATCTTATCTGTCGCAGTGTATAATCACTACAAAAGACTAGACACTAGGGTGAGACAAAACGATATTGAGCTTGCGAAAAGTAACGTGTTGCTAATTGGGCCTACTGGCAGCGGCAAAACTTTACTTGCCGAGACTTTGGCACGACTGCTCAATGTTCCTTTCACTATAGCCGATGCTACAACGTTAACCGAAGCGGGTTATGTCGGCGAAGATGTGGAAAACATTATTCAGAAGTTATTGCAGAAATGTGACTATGATGTGGAGAAGGCACAAACCGGAATAGTCTATATTGATGAGATCGACAAGATTTCTCGAAAGTCGGATAACCCATCTATAACTAGGGATGTTTCAGGAGAGGGAGTGCAGCAAGCTCTTCTCAAATTAATTGAAGGTACTGTCGCGTCGGTCCCTCCTCAAGGAGGGAGAAAACATCCTCAGCAGGAATTTTTACAAGTTGATACCAGCAATATTTTGTTTATTTGTGGCGGTGCGTTCGCAGGTCTGGATCGAGTTGTAAGAGATCGATCGGAAAAAAGCGGAATGGGTTTTTCAGCAGATGTGAAAGGTGAAGCCGAGAAGAAAACGTCGTCGGAATTATTTGGACAGATTGAACCCGAAGATCTGGTTAAATACGGCTTGATCCCTGAATTTGTCGGACGATTGCCGGTGCTTGCAGTATTGGATGAACTTGATGTTGAGCAACTAGTTCAGATACTTGTAGAGCCCAAAAATTCTTTAACTAAGCAATACGCGAAACTATTCGAAATGGAGTCTTGTGAACTCGAGTTTCGAGATGATGCTCTTAAGGCTGTTGCCGAAAGAGCGCTAGAAAGAAAGAGTGGTGCCCGCGGATTGCGCTCCATACTTGAAAAAAATCTTTTAGACACCATGTATGAATTACCGTCGCTTGAAAACGCGACAAAAGTTGTAGTGGATGAGAGCGCGATAAATGGCGAAGGAAATCCATTGGTGATATATGAGAATGCGGATGTCTCAAAGGCGGCGTCCGATTAGCTAGTTCTGTAGCCATGAACTCTTTAGCGTAGCTATAGTGGCAACTGGTTGCGTTACTGGCATTCTAAGTAACTGAATTTTAGGCGCATGAATAGTGCTTGAGGAGAATGACAGTATGAGTGAACAATTTGCGGTATTACCTTTGCGAGATGTGGTTGTTTATCCGCACATGGTTATTCCTTTGTTCGTCGGCCGCGAAAAGTCGATAGAGTCTCTCGAGCGTGCAATGGAAGATGATAAACAAATCTTTTTGGTCGCCCAGAAAGATGCTGCTGAGGACGCACCTGTTGTAGATGATATTCACGCAATTGGAACAGTCTCCAACATACTGCAATTATTGAAGTTACCCGACGGGACGGTCAAGGTTTTAGTCGAAGGCGTGTATCGCGCAAAAATTGAGAGTTTTGTGGATGCAGACAATGTATATGTAGCGACAGTGTCTGAAGTAGAAGTCGCGTATCCAAATGATGCGGAGTGTGAGGCTCTCTCTAGATCTCTCATGGCCCAATTTGATCAATATTCGAAACTGAATAAGAAAATTCCACCTGAAATTATTTCGTCTCTTTCTAGTATCGATGATCCATCGCGGTTGGGAGATACGATAGCCGCACATATGGGGATTAAGCTTGCTGATAAGCAAACTGTGCTTGAGATGGCCCCTTTATCGGAGCGGTTGGAGTACCTCATTGGGTTAATGGAGGCCGAGATAGATTTATTGGAAGTTGAGAAGCGGTTGCGTGGACGCGTTAAAAAGCAAATGGAGAAAAGTCAGAGAGAGTATTACCTGAACGAGCAAATGAAAGCTATACAAAATGAGCTGGGTGAAACTGACGAGGGTGTGAGTGAGTTTGACGAACTTGCTAAGAAAATTGATGCTTCAGGTATGCCGAAAGATGTGAAAGAGAAAGCGGAGGGAGAGTTGAAAAAACTCCGCATGATGTCTCCGATGTCCGCGGAAGCTACTGTAGTGAGAAACTATATAGATTGGATGATATCAGTTCCTTGGAAGAAAAGATCGAAGATTAGCAAAGAACTGGTTGAGGCTGAGGCTATCTTAGAAGAAGATCATTATGGGTTAGAAAAAGTAAAAGAACGAATTCTTGAATATCTAGCTGTTCAGAAACGAGTGAAGACAATGAAAGGTCCGATACTATGCCTTGTAGGGCCGCCCGGAGTTGGGAAGACATCATTAGGGCGTTCAATTGCGCGTGCTACTAATCGGAAGTTCGTTCGAATGTCTTTAGGCGGCGTTCGAGATGAGGCCGAGATACGAGGCCATAGAAGAACATATGTAGGCGCAATGCCCGGAAAAGTCATCCAAAACATGTCCAAGGTCAAAACAAAAAACCCATTATTTTTATTTGATGAAATCGATAAAATGGCGATGGATTTTAGGGGCGACCCTGGTTCGGCATTACTCGAGGTGCTGGATCCTGAGCAAAATAACGCGTTGAGCGATCATTATTTGGAGGTAGATTACGATCTTTCGGAAGTTATGTTTGTAACTACCGCAAATAGCATGAATATCCCATCTCCATTATTGGACCGGATGGAAGTAGTAAATATTTCTGGTTACACCGAAGACGAAAAAGTTAGTATCGCGCTCAAATACTTGGTTCCTAAGCAGATAGATAATGCGGGTTTGAAATCTAAAGAAATCAAATTTTTAGATTCTGCTATCCGAGGAATCATACGATTTTATTCTCGTGAGGCAGGAGTGCGAAACTTGGAAAGACAAATAGCTAATATTTGTCGAAAAGTCGTGCGTGGTCTGCTTACAAAACCGTCTTCCAAAACTATAACTATTTCTGAGAAATCGTTGGAGAAATACCTCGGTGTTAAAAAACATCGGTTTGGTGTCAGTGACGATGAAAACAGAGTAGGTCAGGTCACTGGTTTGGCTTGGACCGAGGTTGGAGGAGATTTGTTGACCATCGAGTCTGCTGTAATGCCTGGTAAAGGGAAAGAGATTTATACCGGCAGCCTGGGCGATGTTATGCAAGAATCTATCAAAGCTGCGATGACAGTCGTCAGAAGCCGTGCGAGTTCTCTCGGTATTAGTCCAGAGTTCTACAGTAAGAGTGACGTACACTTCCACGTGCCAGAGGGCGCCACACCAAAAGATGGACCAAGTGCAGGAGTTGGTATGTGTACTGCTATGGTATCAGCTCTAACAAAAATACCTGTGAAGTCCTCTGTAGCTATGACTGGTGAAATAACATTGCGAGGTGAGGTCTTGCCAATTGGTGGACTCAAAGAAAAGCTCCTGGCCGCTTTGCGTGGAGGAATAAAGCAGGTTCTGATCCCGGCAGAGAATGAACGGGATTTGAAAGACATACCTGCAAAGATCACTCGTGCACTCGAAATCCTGCCGGTACGATGGATTGATGAAGTTTTTGAATTAGCGTTACAGGAGACCCCTGCTCCTATTGTTGAGAAGGATAGGCCCGATAATGTCGATGATGTATCAAAACCGAAAAGAGACGAGGAGAGTTTGCAGCGACACTAGTTTTTTTACGAAAAATCTGCAGATATGCGAAGCATCGCTTGACGCTACTGAGGTCGCTTGATATAAAACGTTTTAAACCCTTAATAATTAAACCATCACTGATTATGGCGAAGGAAACCACTTATGAATAAAGCTGATTTAATTGATGCGGTCGCGCAAGATACTGATATGTCAAAGGCTTCCGCCACGCGGGCGGTAGATTCTGTAATTGACACTATTACAGGCTCCTTGAAAAGCGGCGATCAGGTTACCTTAGTCGGATTTGGAACGTTTATGGTTCGAGACAGGGCTGCTCGCAGCGGACGTAACCCACAGACTGGTGAAACTATTCAGATAAAGGCGTCCAAAGCTCCCGCATTTAAAGCAGGCAAAGCGCTGAAGGATGCGGTAAACTAACGAGTACCCCACTAGAGAGAAGTTTGGGTGCTTAGCTCAGCTGGGAGAGCGACGCCCTTACAAGGCGTAGGTCGGGGGTTCGATCCCCTCAGCACCCACCAAAAATAGTCGTCGGAGTGGTAGTTCAGTTGGTTAGAATACCGGCCTGTCACGCCGGGGGTCGCGGGTTCGAGTCCCGTCCACTCCGCCATTTCTTAATAAATAGAAATGTAGTGCTCTACATCATAAATGTAGTGTTATTAGGCTATAATATTTTCTTTGTACTAGGATTCTTCCTATTCATTAAATTAGCCGGAGAGTATTTAAGCATATGCTTCAATCTATTCGAGATCGGTCTCAGGGACTTGTTGTAGGCGTTATTGTCGGCTTGATTTCACTGACATTTGTGCTAGTGGGTATTCAGAGTTATTTAGAGGGCGGTTCGAAGGTTCCGGTAGCGGAAGTGGACGGACACGAAATTCATCTTACTGAATTTCAACAGAATCTGCAGCGCTTCCGTCAAAGAGCGCAGTCAATAATGGGCGACTCATTCAATCCACTTGATTGGGATAGACCAGAGATCAAGCGACGAGTAGTAAACGAATTGGTAGATAATCACATAACAGCTGAGCACGCAAAAAAACTGTGGTTGAGAGTCGGTGATGCTCAAGTTGCCGAAGAATTGCAGTTAATTCCTGCATTTAAGGATGACGATGGAAAGTTTTCTCGGACCATGTATGAACAAAGAACGAGACTGTTAGGGTATTCAGAATTGGCTTTTGAGGAGCGGATGAGGGACGAGCTTGTGCGTTCTCAGCTTTATGCCGGTGTGGGAGGATCAGAAATTATCGCTGATAACGAGTTGAGAATGATCCATAGACTTGTTGAGCAAGAAAGAGATATTGGTTATGCAATCGTGCCGGGAAGTGGGTATGAGAACATGGTAAATATCAGTGAAGTTGAAGTTTCTGGATATTACGATGAGCATAGCTCGAGGTATCGGGAACCAGAAAAAGTTTCATTGGAATATATAGAGGTATCGGCGTCTTCCCTAGCTTCCAGTATCGAATTTTCCGAGCAGGAATTGCGGGATCAGTATTTGACTGATGCTGGTCAGTATACTGCCGCTGAAGAAAGAGACGCTGAATATATTCTTGTGCCCTTATCTAATTCGGCTGGTGAGGACGAGCTTCAGAAAGCCACATTAAAATTATTAGAAGTCTCTGAGCGTTTTAGGCAAGGCTCCACAATAGAAGAGATAAAGAATGAGTATGGTCAAGATACTGAATTTAATGTTCAAGCCAGTAGAACAGGCTTGTTCGGGAAAGGGATTATGGCTCAGTCGTTTGAGGACGGTGTCTTTGGCTTGACTGTAGGACAATTTAGTGAGCCAATTCGGACTGATTTTGGTTTGCACATAATTAAGCTGTTAGAGATTGTACCTGCTAGAACAAAATCTTTTGAAGAAGTGCAGTCTGATGTTGAGAACTCAATGAAAGAAGTCGAGGCTCAGAAACTCTTTTTCGAGATTGCTGAAGAATTTTCAACACTAGTGTATGAGAATCCGCAAGACCTTGTTACGACGGCAGAGGTACTCGATTTAGAGGTTAAGAAGCTTGGTTTTTTAAATCGTGAAGCTTTGACGGTATTATTTTCGGAACAGGCAGTCACAGCCATTTTTGACTCTGAAGTTATCCTGGAAAAGATGAACTCTATGCCTATCGAGCTTCCAGATGGCCGCCTCGTCGCTTTTCGTAGTGCTGGTTACAAACCGTCTCGAGTGCCGCCTTTGCTGGAGATTAGTAGTAGAGTGGAGGAAGATTTAATCACTAGCCGTCTTCGAGATGTTGTTGAGCAGAAGGCTTTAGAACTAATTGGGCTCGTTAAGGCTGGACAGCCCATGTCAGAAGTGATTGCTCAGGAAGGCCTTGATTGGAAAAATGTTGTTGGAGCTAAAAGAGACTCCGCCGAAGTTAATCGAGCTATAATTAACAAGGCTTTTAGTGCAGTTACTGATGAATCTGGGGTAGCTTATCTTAGTGTCCCGGTTGGGGTGTCTGATAACGCGGTTGTAAGGGTGTCGAATGTATTGTTCCCGACAGATGATGACTTAGATCGAGAGTCGCAGTTGGTATTGAGACAGCAGATGGAAGAGGAAAAGAAGGCTAGTAGTTGGGCAACCTATGTGCGAGGTATTAGGCAGCAGGCGCAGGTAGAGATACATTACGAACGGCTTTGATGGGCTGTCCTGCGGTTAACGGTCACTAATTCGATCTAATTACGAGCACAGAAGTGAATGAATGAGAAACAATTTGCTTACAATCAGCGCCTCGCCCTCATTTCTTTATGGTTTAGTTAAGTACGTTAGGAAAGTGGCTTTTCGCGATTAGGTAGGTCACTATTCTTATCAAATACAGCACTATCGAACTTATCAATGATGGCCGCACCAACGCTATCTCCAGATACATTTACTGCAGTTCTGAACCGGTCTAATAACCAGTCTACAGCTAGTAGTAGGCTAATACCCTCCAAGGGAAGATTCACTGCAGACAGTACAATGATCATTGTGACTAGACCTGCCTGAGGGATACCAGCTGCCCCTATTGCAGCAAGTGTCGCAGTTACAAAAATAACAGTTTGTTCGTAAAAACCCATTTCGATGGCATAGACTTGTGCGATAAACATGACGGCGACTGCTTCATAGAGAGCGGTACCGTCCATATTTACCGTAGCTCCCAAAGGGAGTACAAACCTAGTTGAACGGGCAGATATGCCAGCCTCTTGGGCACAGCTCATTGTTATTGGCAGTGTGGCTGACGAACTAGCTGTGCCAAATGCTGTCATTATGGCGCGCGACATGGCTGTTATGTAATCAAGACCCCGGCCAGTAAGTATTTTTAACAGGCAGACGAGAAATATAAAATGACACGCCAGGCCCAAAATCACTGTAAGCACATATGCGCCAACGCCTGATATCTCTTCTAATAGCGCTTGCCCACCCCCCGTTTCACCTAATCTAGACGCGATTAGCGCAAAAATTCCGACTGGGGCAAAATACATTATCCAATTTATAAGTGTCATCATGACGTCATTGATGCCATTGAAAAAATTGATGACCGGTCGTCCGCTTTCACCAACGGTGGTCAGCGCTGCGCCGAATATCAGAGAGAACACTATGATAGGAAGGAGTTGCATTTGTGAGGCAGCCGCTATCAAATTTGGGGATACCATGGTTAGAATAATGTCAGAGAAAGTTATAGGATCTTTCCCTAGAATTTCGCTTGCCGCGTCCATATCGATGTTAGAAGCTATCCCGTCACCAGGCCGTATTAAGTTGACGACTACAAGTCCGATGATTACTGCAACAGCGGTTGTGGAAGCATAATACCCCACGGTAGAGCCGCCAATTGTTCCTAGTTTTCTAATATCTCCGAGAGATGCAACTCCGGATATAACGGCGGCTACGATCAGCGGTATTATTGTCATTTTGAGTGCATTTAAAAACAAAACGCCTAGCCAGGCTATGGATTGCATTTTTGAGCCGAATACAGCACCCGCAGCAATACCTAAAGTAACCCCTAGAATTATTGCCCAGAGAAGAAATTTGTCGTGGCTAAATTTAGCCGCCATGTGAATTGCTCCGCTTAGACATCGGCCATTCCCATAATGTTAAAGCCGCAGTCTACATAGGTGATTTCTCCGGTTACAGCGGATGCCAAATCAGAGCATAGAAATGCACCTACATTACCAACTTCGTCGGTCGTGACGTTACGTCTTAGTGGAGCGTTTTCTTCGACGTAGGTGAGAAATTTACGCAAATCCTTTACACCTGACGCTGCCAGAGTGCGGATTGGTCCAGCCGAAATGGCGTTCACTCTAATGTTATCAGGGCCTAAGTTCTCAGCCATATAGCGAACGTTAGCTTCTAGACTGGCCTTCGCAAGACCCATTACGTTATAGCTGGGCATTGTTCTAACTGCGCCCAAATAACTAAGTGTAAGCAGAGCCCCGCTACCATTTTGCATTAACGGTTTGAGCGCCTTCCCTAAGGCTGCAAAGCTGTAGGAGCTTATCTCGTGCGCGATTCCGAACCCTTCACGCGTAACACTATCTAGATAACTGCCCTGTAGTTCTTCGCGAGGCGCATAAGCTAACGAATGCACCATTATATCTAAGCTTGGTCCCCAGGCTTTTTCTATACTTTTCGCAACATTCTCGATATCACTATCATGTGCAACATCACACTGCATTGTAAGTGTCGATCCTAGGTCCTCAGCGAAACCTTCTACGCGAGGCTTTAATCGATCATTTTGATAGGTAAGGGCGACTTCCGCTCCTTCTCTAGCCATCGCTTGCGCTACACCCCAAGCTATTGATTTATTACTAGCAACTCCTACTATCAGAGCGCGTTTACCATTAAGTATTCCCATTAGTCATTCCTGTTTTATTGTTCGACTTAATCTTTAGAACTAGTGTACTGCCCGTCAACCCCGTCTATAATCTCAGGTTAGAATCGTTTTATAAACTAAATTCTGGATTTTGCGATGATTATGAGGAGTTTTAGATCACTTTTAGCAGCGTGTCTTGCTCTCCTATGTGCCTGTAGCGATAGTGGATGGAATAATCCCTATCCTTCGACGGACGACTCTGAAAATATTTTTTATGGCTCGTTTTCTGAGCGACCAAAGCATTTAGACCCCGTTTCATCGTACAGTGAAAATGAAGCAGTTTTCACAGGTCAAATTTATGAGCCTGTTTTGCAGTATCACTTCTTTGATAGACCTTATAGGCTAGAGCCCCTTACGTCGGAAACTGTCCCCGAACCGATATATTACGATCAAGATGGTAGTGATTTGGGAAGTGATCCACTTGCAGAAGATGTTCACGAGGTGGTTTATAGAATCAAAATCAAGCCTGGCATTCTATTTCAGCCGCATCCATGCTTTACGTTGGATGAAAAAGGAAACTACCTTTACCATAAATTATCCACGCAAGAGATTGAAAGTAAGACTAAGTTGTCGGATTTTAGTTCCACTGGTACTCGGGAATTAATCGCGGCTGACTACGTTTATCAGATTAAGCGTCTGATGCACCCGAAATTGCATTCGCCCATAGCTGGATTTATGACTAAGTATATTAAAGATCTTGGTCAGTTCGGGAACCGTCTTCGAGAAGCCTCCGTCGAATCAAGCAGGACTTTAGATTTAAGGGCGCACGAATTTCTGGGTGCCAAAATAGTCGATAAATATACTTACGAGATCCGACTTAGTAAAAAGTATCCTCAGTTTAAATATTGGCTAGCTATGTCTTTTTTTGCTCCTGTCCCATGGGAAGCAGATGCTTTTTTTAACCAGCCTGGGATGAAGGAACACAATCTATCACTAGATTGGTATCCGGTTGGTACAGGCCCATATATGTTAACTGAAAACAATCCCAACCGACGGATGGTGCTTGAAAAGAACCCAAATTATAGGGGCGAGCTATTCCCAGGTACCGATGAAAGCGACAAAGAGTCATTAATGCCTTATATCGATCGGGCATATTACAGTTTAGAGAAGGAGTCTATCCCTGGTTGGACTAAGTTTCTTCAGGGTTACTACGATGCGTCTGGAGTGGTGTCGGATAGTTTTGACCAAACTATCCAGTTTAATACTCGGGGCGAGGCCAGCTTGACTGAAGAAATGAAGGATAAAGGCATTAATCTGGTGACCGCGGTTAGGAGTTCCATATCTTATATGGGATTTAATATGGTTGATCCCGTAGTTGGTGGTACTTCAGAACAATCGTTATTGCTCCGGAGGGCAATTTCTATTGCTATTGACTACGAAGAACTCATTTCAATTTTCGCGAATGGGAGAGGGACTGCGGCGCAAGGTCCAATCCCTCCAGGTATCTTTGGCTATGTAGAAGGTGAAAACGGAATTAATCCGTATGTTTACAAATGGACCGGTAGCCAAGCTAAGCGTCAAAAACTAGAAGTTGCTAAAGATCTGTTGTTCAGAGCGGGCTATGAGAATGGCGTAAATATCAATACAGGTGAGCCTCTTACTTTATATTTCGATACGGTATCGTCGGGACCCGGCAGTAAGGTGATGCTGAATTGGTATCGGAAACAGTTCAATAAGCTAGGAATAGATTTGGTTGTAAGAGCTACTGACTATAATCGCTTTCAGGAAAAAGTTCGCAAAGGGACAGTTCAAATATTTTCTTGGGGATGGAACGCTGACTACCCTGATCCGGAGAATTTTTTCTTTTTATTATATGGCCCTAACGCAAAAATTGTTTCGCAGGGAGAAAATGCGGTAAATTATCAAAACAAAGAATTCGACGATCTCTTTGTTCGTATGCGTTCTATGGCTAATGGTAGTGAGAGACAAGAAGTAATAAATAGAATGTTAGAGATAGTGCGCAGGGACGCACCGTGGGTCTGGGGCTTTCATCCCACAAGTTACACCCTAAGCCATAGTTGGTATGGTAATGCGGTCCCTAACCTGATGGCTAGGAATACGTTGAAATATAAAACTATAGAAGTGTCGAGACGCTCTCAAAAACGAAATGAATGGAACCGCCCTATCATATGGCCTTTGTTAGCGATCACTTCTTTAATTATTTTCGCTTTTATTCCGGCCTGGTATGTTTATATCGCCAGAGAAAGGGCTCGGCTCGGTGAGTAGTTATCTTACTAGGCGAATCCTATATGCTTTTCCAATTTTAATTGGAGTGAACTTTATTACGTTTGTCTTATTTTTCGTAGTGAATTCACCTGACGATATGGCTCGAGTGCATTTAGGTAACCGTTATGTTACCGAGGACTCTATAAGCAATTGGAAATCAGAGCGAGGGTACGACAAACCCTTGTTTATTGCCCTAGATAGTGCTGGAAAAAAAGTTTTTACGGAAACCATATTCTTTGACAAGACGGTGCGACTGTTCACTTTTGATTTTGGTCAGTCGGATAGCGGCCGCGATATAAGCTATGACATTTCTGAGCGCATGTGGCCTAGTCTGTTAATTAGTTTACCGGTTTTGTGTCTGGGTTTACTTTTCACTTTGAGCTTCGCCTTATTAATTGCTTTTTT
Source organism: uncultured Gammaproteobacteria bacterium (assembly GCA_938075585.1). GTDB lineage: Bacteria > Pseudomonadota > Gammaproteobacteria > UBA4457. The sequence goes on from CALJHG010000004.1 coordinate 49,525, forward strand.
TCGAGGAACCTATATTGACTCATCAGCAGTGATATTATGTGTTTCGATGATGTCGATTTCGGGATTATTTTATATAATTGGGGGACAGTATCTACTCAGTAAATTACTCCAGATCGTTCCTATCTCAGGCTTTGACGATGGTATCGCTTCGATAAAATTTTTAATATTACCAATACTAATTGGGGTGGTTGGTGGGTTAGGGCATGGGACTCGTTGGTACAGAACTATTTTTTTAGAGGAAATACATCGTGATTATGTGCGAACCGCAAGAGCGAAAGGATTATCTGAGAAAGGTGTTCTATATCAGCATGTGTTGAGAAATGCTCTGATTCCTATTGTAACGGGCGTGGTGGCTTTATTGCCTTCTCTTTTTCTAGGCAGTTTAATCACCGAAGCTTTTTTTGGTATACCAGGTCTAGGTAGTTATACGATAGACGCTATTCAGTCTCAAGACTTCGCAATAGTTCGAGCGATGGTATTTTTGGGTTCAGTGCTTTATATCTTGGGACTTATTTTGACTGATGTCGCATATACCTTGGTTGATCCTCGGATAAGACTGTAACGAGTCTTTGTATGGAGCTAGTAATACTAAAAACCGACGCCCTATTTTTTATTTTGATCGCTTCTTTACTGGCGTATATTTTTTATGCATCTAAAAAAGAGCACTTAGCTCGTCCTTGGCGCACTGTTCTCAAAAAACCTATGGCAGCCTCTGCCTTAACTATCTTAGCCTTCTATTTGATGGTCGCTATCCTTGATTCAATACATTTCCACCCAGAAATAGAAGGGAGTTCTTCTGATACACTCGTATATAGTTCGCAAGTTGTTAGTCTATTAGATGAAGTTCTAAAACCTATTAACAAAAACACCGAGACTACTTATTCCGCACCTTTTGCGATTTACTCCTATGCGAAAGAAAGTCGGGAGAGTGAAACGGGCCAGATTATCCGAGACTATCCGCGTCTTATGCATGCTGGTAGTCACTTGTCAGATACATCTGAAGTAAGATCTGACCTCATCATGCGGTCCTTAGGTGCTCTCGGTTATTGGGTATTTGCCATGGCTATTTTATGTTTGATTCTAATTAGCCTGAGAGTAGTCAAATTAAAATCAATGGTCTCGGACTGGCAAAATTTAGGCACTTTTTTCCGACCTTCACCAGCGCAAGCGGCAGCGATAACCTTCGCAGTGGTCTGCTTGTTGATAAGCCTGATCGCCACAGTAGGGCCCTACTACCATATTCTGGGAACAGATAAAGTAGGTAATGATGTTCTATTCCAGGGGGTCAAAGGCATACGCACAGGACTGCTAATAGGAACTCTGACGACTTTAATTATGCTTCCTTTTGCGATTGTTTTGGGGGTAGCGGCTGGATACTTTAGGGGATGGGTAGACGATGCTATTCAATATCTTTATACAACTCTGTCATCTATTCCGGGAGTCTTACTTATTGCAGCAGCAGCATTGATGTTAGAAGTCTTCATGACAAACAACGCTGGTGATTTCGAAAGTGTGACTGCGAGAGCTGACCTTAGGTTTCTGTGTTTATGTCTCATTCTCGGAGTTACCGCTTGGACTGGCCTTTGTAGGTACTTGCGAGCCGAAACATTGAAACTGAAAGAGTCAAATTATATTGAGGCCTCAAGAGCCTTTGGTGTGTTAAGTTGGTCAACCATTAGTCAGCATGTACTGCCAAATCTTATGCATATTGTTATGATTTCGATTGTACTAGATTTTAGTGGTCTGGTGCTCGCAGAGGCAGCGTTAACTTACATCGATATTGGGGTAGATCCCAGCATGGAGTCTTGGGGGAATATGATAAACGGTGCGCGCCTAGAGCTAGCCAGAGAGCCGGTTGTCTGGTGGTCACTTTTTACTGCTTTTCTTTTTATGTTTATTTTAGTCTTAGCGGCAAATGTTTTTGCGGACTCAGTTAGAGACGCTTTTGATCCTAGGATAAGAGAGCTAGATTGATGTTTATTTGTAAAGCTTTTGGGTAGAAAAAGCGTGGTTGCTAAAAATGATTGATTTGATACTTCAAAAGGAGGGATTACTTTATGTCTACACCGTTGCTTGAAGTCACAGATCTATCGGTTAGCTTTGGCAGCGAAAATGTTCGAGAGCCTGTATTGAATCGTGTGAGTTTTTCAATCTCTCGAGGAGAGACGGTTGTACTGGTTGGCGAGAGCGGCAGTGGCAAATCACTCTCTGCAATGTCTATTGTGAGACTACTTCCGCATGCTGCGAGGATCGATTCAGGTTCTATTTTATTAAATGGTCTGGATCTGTTTAAACTAAGTGAAAGGCAAATGCGGAATATTCGGGGCGCATCGGTAGGTATGGTTTTTCAAGAACCGCAGTCCTCTCTGAACCCAGTCATGACTGTCGGCGCACAGATAGCGGAGTCCGTAAGGAGGCATCAAGGAATTCGCGGGAAAAAATTAACGGAGCGTGTGTGTGAATTGATGGACGCGGTGGGAATTAACGAACCGCATGAGAAGAGCCGCCAATATCCGCACGAATTTTCAGGTGGAATGAAACAACGCGTGATGATTGCGATAGCGTTAGCTGCCAATCCTGAATTATTGATTGCAGATGAGCCGACTACCGCATTAGACGTGACTATTCAGGCGCAAGTATTGGAGTTATTGAAAGCTATTCAGGCTAAACAAAATATGGGTATGCTTTTTATCACCCATGATTTAGCTGTTGCCAGGCAAATTGCGGACAGAATAGTTGTACTGAAAGAAGGCCAAGTGGTCGAGACGGGAACGAATGAGGTGTTCTATAAAGCTCCCAGCCATCCGTATTCAAAGGCTTTGTTTGACGCAATTCCTAGTTGGGATAAACGACTTCAGGAAGGCTTAGCGCCCTCCTTAGATGCGAGAGCGACATTATTGACAGTCGAGAAGCTACGGGTCTGGTTTCCCGTTCGATCGGGACTTTTTGAAAAGAAGATGCCTCCTAATAAAGCGGTAGACGGTGTAGATTTAGAAGTTTATGAGGGAGAAACGCTCGCTTTGGTTGGAGAATCTGGCTCTGGGAAGACCACGCTGAGTAAGGCTGTATTGCAGCTACTTAGACCTACAGCTGGGAGTGTGCATTATGCTGATAAAGATCTGTGTCAGATCGACTCTAGACAGCTGCGAAGTATTCGTGCAGATCTGCAAATCGTTTTTCAAGACCCTTATTCATCAATGAATCCAAGGATGCTTATTTCGGATATTATTAAAGAGGGAATGAATGCACAGAATGTGGGTGACTCAATTAAGGATAGGGATGATAGGGCTGCTCACCTAATGGAGCAGGTGGGCCTAGAAGTGGGTCATCTAAAACGGTATCCGCATGAATTTTCTGGAGGGCAGCGGCAGAGGATATGTATCGCGCGTGCTTTAGCAGTGGAGCCGAAAGTTCTAATTTGTGATGAGCCAACGAGTGCGCTTGATGTATCGGTGCAAGCGCAGATCTTGAGGTTGTTGAGGGAGCTTCAAGATAATCTTGGGCTTACGTACCTTTTTGTCACTCATAACATAGGAGTTGTTGCGTATATGGCGCACAGAGTCGCAGTCATGTATCGAGGACAGATAGTTGAAAATGGGTATGTACAACAGGTGTTACAATCGCCAGAACATGAGTATACTCGAGCGCTTCTTCAAGCGGTCCCTAGGTTGGATAACAACTCATAATCTCATTTGTTTTGAGGTTGTTTTTAAGTAGTTTCGCTACCTGACTCGAATTCTTAAGGTTTTCTTTTTTGAACTAATGAACCGTATTCAAATAAAATCAGATTTAGCGAATATTCTTGTTGTTGGCTTACCTTTAGTCGTCAATAATCTATCGAGTATTGCTGTCAACATCGCGGACACCCTAATGGCTTCGCAATTAGGGACTACTCAGTTAGCTGCAGTTGCCATTGGTAGTGGCGTCTGGATTGCTCTATTCTTACTTGGGTTAGGAATAATTATGGCGGTCGGACCGACGGTTGCGCAGCATTTCGGCGCCAGGCGGTTTCAGCTAATTGGGCATGAAACAAGGCAAGGACTTTTACTGGGCGCCCTGTTATCTTTTATCGTAATAGTTATCATGCGCTCTATCGAACCTTTATTGTTGTGGATGCGAATTGATGCTGAGGTTTGCCGACTCGCACAGGATTATTTGAGTGCGCTTAGTTGGGGTGTGCTAGCAGCGTATGGGTATCATACGCTCAAGCAAATGTCCGAAGGAGTAGGGCGCACCATACCAATTATGATAGTTATGGGAGTGATGCTCCCCATAAATATTGGTATTAATTATGTTTTAATGTTCGGTAAGTTAGGGTTTGACCCCCTAGGTGCGGTCGGTTGTGGCTTTGGAAATGCGTTGAGCTTTTGGCTTATGTTTTTGATGTTGGCAGGCTATACTTTAACCTCTCGGCATTATAAGAAATTTGGCATAACGTGCGGAAAACTTAGGGTCGAGTGGGAAGTTTTTAGCCGTCTGATATTACTAGGCTTGCCGATAGGGATGTCACTCTTCTTGCAATCAGGACTGTTTACCACGGTTGCGCTACTGATGGCTTCATTAGGCACAGTTGCTGTTGCTGCGCATCAGATTGTCTTAAGTTATTCTGGTCTAGTTTTCATGATACCTCTTGGGCTTGCGATGGCATTGACAGTATGTGTGGGGCAGGCGGTGGGTCGTGGTGACACCTCTGGTGCAGGACGAATAGGCTATGTGGGAATCGTAACATGTATGGTTCTTTCTTCTATTTCAGCAATCACTACTTTCTATTTTGGCCCGGTGATCGCTTCGATTTATACGCAAGACAAAGCGGTATTGGAGCTTTCGGTCATGCTGTTTAAGCTGGCGGCACTCCTGCAATTAGGAGATGGCGTTCAAGTTGCAGGCGCATTCGCTTTGCGTGGTTTGAAGGACACTCGAGTACCCTTGATTTTGAATGCCATCAATTATTGGGGCTTCGGATTTGTCGCCGCGTATGTACTGGGGATCGTTTTCAAGTTTGGTGCTCAAGGTGTTTGGACTGGACTTTCTTTTGCGCTCTTAAGTGCGGCATTCCTCATGGTGGGCAGGTTCGTTTTTTTAATTAGAGTGACACAGGCGAAAGCCTTGAAGAGAAGTCACTTGGGTAGTAATCAATAAACCTAAATAAGTTCATTGAGAGCGTTAGCCGGTCCTGTTGGAATGAGTATACTGTAAGGTAATCGAAGTAATACGGTGTGTCTAACACACTGCTAACAAATACGAATATCTCTTCTCAGGTCGAAAGTGACAAACCCTTGAATTGATTTTTCTTCTTTTACGACTTTTTGTTAGAACCAGGCTACATCAAATAATTTCTTAGCTTTAATGTTTAAATGAAAATATTTGGTATGCCTTTTGAGGAGGCGATAGGTGATTTTTTCGGAGCATTTATTAGCTTCTAGTGAACATCATCGTGAGGCAAATATGTCACGGGAGGCTCAATACTATACCCGGCCTCTCTCAGGCAAAGGTTTTTATTGCTTCTAGCCACCATAACACCAAATGATTTGACAGATACAATTTCAGAAATTGGCGATATTGTCATAAAGTGCCGGTTCTCTTCCGGATTATAGATAGTGCCCTTCACCAATGAGGCTGATTTTTCATCGGAGTTTGATTTTTCCGATACTACTTTTTACGCCTCTCTACATTCAGAGCGACTAAATTGGATTCTATATCTTTCCCAGCGTTCATTAGGTTAATTTTTTTATCAATTTTCACGAGTCTGCCATCTTTACCAATATAAAAAGTCCATCTTTTGGCAAACCCAATCACGGACTTAACCCCATACCGGTTTGCAACTAGGCCACCAGGGTCACTTAATATAGGGAAATCGGCGTTATTTTTTCTAGCGAACTTTGTATTTGTTTCATGATCGTCGGTACTTGCCATAAAGTATGCCACTTCGAAATCTTTTAGTATTGGACCACTCTCACGGAGGGATTTACATTCGATTGTTCAGCCTCCGGTAAACGCTTTCGGAAACCAGGCGATAACCACTGCGGAACCTATGTAGTCACTTAGCCTATGAGTTTTGCCATCCGAACCGATCATTTCAAAGTTTGGGGCGAAATCACCGACAGCAACGGTATCTTCTGCCCACGTCGGGTTTGTAATATTTAGGGCCGCTAAAACAAAGGCGATTATGTTTTTCAAACTACTTTACCTCTAAGATTGTTCAAATTTTTTGCATAACTTAGGTCCGCCATACACGCTGACACCTACCGCGTTGCTTAAGAACTGGGCTCTCTCATAGTAACCCATTCTTCAGCACTGGTCGGATGAATACCAATAGTACTATCAAACATAGCTTTTGTAGCACCAGCTTTTAAAGCGATTGCTAACCCTTGGATGCTCTCTCCTGCATCGGGGCCCACCATGTGAGCTCCTATAACCTTATCGTTCGCTTTATTAACGACGAGTTTCATTAGTGTCTTTTCTGTATTTCCCGAAAGCGTATTTTTAAGCGCGCGAAAAGAAGATTTAAAAACACTAATTTCTGAAAAATTTTGTCTCGCAGATTCTTCGGTGTAGCCGACGCATGCGAGATTAGGCTGACTAAATACCGCGCACGGAATGTTTTCATAGCTAACTGGACGACTGCGATCTTGATATAGGTGCGCGACTAGAGCCATCCCTTCTGCCAAAGCCACTGGCGTTAAATTGACTCGATTGGTTACATCGCCAATAGCGTAAATTGACTCGACATTCGTTTGATAATTGCTGTTGACTATAATGGCATTAGCGGCATCAGTTTCTACACCACATGAGTCAAGTCCAAGATTTGAAGTGAGAGGGCTCCTGCCAGTCGCGTACATAGCTGCGTCTGTTTTGATCATCTGCCCATCTTTCAGTTTCACATGTAGTCCGTCAGCATTTTTCTCAATTGCGCTAATATCATTATCAAACTGGAGATTTACCCCTTTATTCCCCATTTCTTCCGATAAAAACACTCTCGCGTCTAGGTCGAATCCGCGTAGAAACATGGAACCACGATAAATTTGCGTAGTTTCGCAACCGAGCCCATTGAATATTCCAGCGAATTCTGTAGCAATATACCCGCCGCCAACTACTAAAACTTTTTTAGGAAGTTGTTTTAGGAAGAAAGCCTCATTAGAGCTAAATACATGCTCGTTCCCAGGGAACTGAGGTATAAATGGTTCACCGCCCGTTGCTATCAGGATTCTATCTGCACTGTAGACGTGACCGCCTACCGAAACTTCATGAGGACCAACTATCGTAGCGTGGTCAAGAAGTATTTTTACACCAGAATTTTCCAGTAGCCTTTGGTAGATTTTATTGAGACGCTCGATCTCTATATTCTTATTTTCTACTAAGCGAGCCCAGTTGAAATTAGCTTCTTTTATACCCCACCCATAACCCACTGTATCATCGAATTCCTCGCGCATATGGGCCGCATAAGAAAATAGCTTCTTAGGAATGCACCCAACATTGACGCAGGTCCCTCCGAGGCTGGCCTTTTCCGCAATAGCTACTTTAACACCCAAATCAGCTGCGAAGCGAGAAGCTCTGACTCCACCAGATCCGGCTCCAATGGTGAATAGATCAAAGTCATATTTTTTTTTCATAATGAATGTGGTTCCTTCGACTAGAGCTGAAAAATAAAGGTGCGATATGTGAATGCAGTTTAAAGGGTCAAATATATTATTATCAATTGTTTTCATCGAGACAAGAGGTGAGGCGGAGTAAGTGGCTTAGTATGTGCTTGCGATTTTTAAATTTTTTTACCTGTGCTAGGTTATATAGATAAACTGTAACAATAGGGACTAATTTGGTGGGTGATAAGATAGAGATAGTGGAAGTGGGTCCGCGAGACGGCTTGCAAAGTCAGTCGGAACTGATTCATACGGATGTGAAGCTTCAGCTGATTAATAGGTTGATAGATGCGGGAGTAAAACGGATAGAAGTGGCGAGCTTTGTTAACCCTGCGCGCGTGCCTCAAATGGCAGATGTTGATGAATTGATACCTAAACTGAAAAAATCAGAAAGTACGAGCTATATAGGCTTGGTGTTAAACGAGAGAGGCTTGGAGCGAGCACTAGATACTGAGCTAGATGAGATAAATGCGGTGATCGTTACTACAGACACGTTCTGCCTTAAAAATCAGGGCAAGAAAGCGGTCGAGATGCTAAAAAGTGTAAAACGTATGGCTCAACTTGCACAAGGTGCGAATAGGTTTTTCGGCGTTACTATCGGGGCGAGTTTTGGTTGCCCTTTTGAAGGAGAAGTACCGCCCAGCAAAGTTTTAGGACTAGTTAATACTTTGGTGGACATGGGAGTGAGTGAAATAGCCCTTGCAGATACTATTGGAGCAGCTGTCCCTTCTGATATTAGGCGTGTCGTTGATACGATTGGGAAGGCAATCCAGGATACGCCATTGAGGATGCATTTTCATAACACCCGAAATACCGGTATTGCGAATGTTGCAGCTGCTATTGATTCAGGTGTAAGGATTATTGACGCGAGCTGCGGTGGAGTAGGTGGTTGTCCTTTTGCCCCGAGGGCCACAGGCAACGTCGGTACCGAAGATGTATTATATATGCTCCATCGAATGGGTTATTCTACTGGGATTGATGTCCAAAAAATTATTGAGGTGTCAGGATGGCTAGAAGGGCCACTCAAGTCGGAGACGCCGGCCATGATTTCTAAAGCAGGACTCTTTCCTCCTGAGCTATCATCAATATAATTAGCCGATATTTACTTTATGGCTTTATAGAGCTTAGCTACAGCTTTCAGCCAGGTTTTTACCGGTTTGATCGGCATTCCCGCATAGGTGCCCGGTTCATTGATGTTTTTTGTGATACCGCCTTTCCCAAGTACGGTCACGTCGTCGGTTACTGAGACATGTCCTACTGTACCCACTTGACCAGCCAGCGTGACCCGGTTTCCTAAGGAAGTACTGCCTGACACTCCTACCTGAGATACAATAAGACAGTCTTTGCCAGTTGTGACGTTATGGGCCATCATTACTAGATTATCAATTTTAGTTCCTTCTCCTATTCTAGTCTCACTGAATCGCGCCCGGTCAATCGTTGAATTGGCACCGACTTCAACTTTGTCTTCAAGAACCACATGCCCCAGCTGAGGAATTTTGAGGTGTGATTGGTCACGGGTCAGGTAGCCGAAGCCGTCTCCCCCTAAAGAGACCCCAGGTTGCAAAATGCACTCATTGCCCAAGATTGTGTCCTCTCTCAGCGTACAATTAGGGTAAATAATACAATTTTCACCAATTGTACATCTATCCATGATCACACTATTTGGAAATACTTTACTTCCTCTTCCGATATAGACATCTTGTCCTATTACAACGTTGGCACCAATAGTGACACAGTCTTCGATATTTGCGCTTTCGTCTATAGTAGCAGTAGACGCAATCATTACGGTCTGTGATAGTTGAGTGGGGGAAAAAAAACTGGCGATCTTAGATATGACGTATTCAGGATCACTGGTAATTAGATTCGTTTTCCCTGAGACAATGGAGTCCTTAGTTACAACAAAAGCTGGTATGTTAGACTTTGAAGCTTCTTCACAATATTTTCTATCTTTAATAAATGCTAGGTGATCAGTAAGGTTGTCGGATAATCCACAAACACCGCAAACAGTTAGCGAGGTTTCACCAATACTTTCTAATTTATACTGCGTTTTTATTTCCGAAATCTTATAATGCATGTGGATTCCTTTTTACACCTGATCTCTAACTCTTGTCAGCGTCATTATCACGAAAATAGCATCGAACTTTAGTTTGTTTTTACCTTTCCAAACTGTTGTCGTTATAATAGTAAAAATCCACAGTTTCAAGGGATTATTTTGAAGAAAAGAAAAACCAAGAAAAAGACTCGATTGCAGTCACACGAAAGCGAGAGCAGGAATAGGGCTGTAAGGCAACCTAATTGGCTGCTATTCGCTATTGCTGCACTTGGACTTATTGTTACCGGTGTTTTACTTTGGGGTTCCTTTAACCAAACTGTTTTGCCTTACTGCAGCACATCTTCAGGTTGCGACGTGATACAAAAGAGTGCTTGGTCACAGTTCCTCGGAGTACCTTTAGCTGCATGGGGCGGGCTTACCTATGCTGTATTATTGATTTGTTCGCTGGATTGGTTAGGGCAACGTGCGTCCCGTAAAATTTCAGTATTTATTGCATCTGCAGGTTTTTTTATTAGTTGCTATTTAACTGCTGTGGGATACTTTTATCTACACGCCTTTTGCCAGTACTGTCTTATATCCTTGGTTTTGATAGCTTCTATTTTTATAATTTCACTTCGGGATAACAGAAGACGAGAACGGCGTTGGTTTTATTTCGGTGGTGCGGCAGCTATATTTGTTGTTTTGATAATGCAAAGCGCTAATGGCGATAAAGCACTATTTGGATCGCGTGAGGATCCTGAATTAACCGCTCTTGCCAATCACCTTTCCGAGCAAGGTTTTACGTTTTATGGAGCGAGTTGGTGTAATGCTTGCCAAGAGCAAAAGAAATTAGTCGGCGGATCGTCGGAGTATCTCCCATATGTGGAATGCTCAAAATACGGCCAAAATGGGCCGAGCACTACCGAATGTCAGTTGCAAGAAATTCGTAATTATCCGACTTGGCTCATTAATGGTCGGAGGTTTGAATATGTGCTATCGGTAGAGAGATTGAAAGGGCTCTCGGGCTTTAAGTACGAGCAAGCTGACCCTAAATAGGTAGAGATGGAAAGAGAGTTTTTGCAAGTTTTTATGTTGTATGCGGTTAAAATTTAGGAGTTAGTATGAGTACTCGTATCGAACGCGATAGTATGGGTGAACTTGCGGTCCCGTCGCAAGCATTGTATTCGGCCCAGACGCAACGGGCGGTGATGAACTTCCCTGTTAGCGGTTTAAGAATGCCGCTAAGCTTTGTTCGGTCTTTGCTACTAGCAAAATCTGCAGCTGCAAAGGCTAATGTGACACTCGATCAGATACCGGCGTCGATAGGGGAGTCCATATGTGACGCGGTTAAAACATTGTTAAAGTCTGATGATTTATTAGTGCATTTCCCTGTTGATGTTTTTCAAACTGGATCAGGTACTAGTTCTAATATGAATGCAAACGAGGTGCTGGCAACAATTTCTAGTGAGTTAGCTGGAGAAACTGTTAGCCCTAATGATCACATTAATTGCGGCCAGAGCAGTAACGATATCATTCCGAGCGTAATACATATTAGCTCGTCATTAGAAATCCACGAAAAGCTCCTGCCCGCTTTAGAGCATCTTGTAGACGTCATCAAAGTTAAGGCGCTAGAAGTTCAGGATTACGTGAAAACTGGACGTACTCATCTGATGGATGCGATGCCAGTCAGGCTTAGCCAAAGTCTCATGAGTTGGGCTTCTCAATTAGAGGAGCAAATCGAGGCTATCAAGCGACTTGAGAAGCCGCTTCACTGTCTAGCACAAGGGGGCACAGCGGTTGGGACAGGAATCAATGCACATCCAAGCTTCGCGACCGAATTTAATAAAGAGCTGAGCAAATTAACAGAAATTTCATTCACGCCCGCGAGTAACTTTTTTAATTATATTGGTACGCAAGATGTGGCAGTTTCCTTGTCAGGCCAATTAAAGTCTCTTGCCGTATCAATGATCAAAATTGCAAATGATTTGCGGTGGATGAATTCTGGTCCATTAGCTGGTCTAGGTGAGATTGAGCTAGAGGCGTTGCAGCCAGGGTCTTCGATCATGCCCGGCAAAGTAAATCCAGTTATTCCAGAAGCTGTGGCAATGGTTGGTGCTCAAGTTATCGGGAATGATGCCACCATTACTGTTGCTGGCCAGTCTGGAAATTTTGAGTTGAATGTTATGCTCCCAGTGATTGCTCATAATCTGCTCGAGAGCATTGCTATCCTCAGCTCAGTGAGTGTGTTACTTGCTGATAAAGCAGTCAAGACTTTCAAGGTAAATGAGGACAAACTTAAGGAGGCTCTTTCGAGAAATCCAATTTTGGTTACCGCGCTTAATCCGATAATTGGTTACCTGAAGGCTGCGGAGATCGCAAAGACTGCTTATAGGGAGCGACGCCCCGTAATTGACGTTGCGGAGGAACTGACAGATCTTTCTAGGACGGAGTTGGAAAAGTTACTCGATCCTGAGAAGCTTACTAAGGGTGGAATTTAGCTATTTCACTAGAATACCGCGCTATAAGAAATGATCCTGATGGGCGCACCATTGTTGGCTGCTGCCCGTTTTGTTTGTTGACCCCAGTAAACAGACATTTTGCAAAATTCTCTGGTTTACAGCACTTCAATCGAGTGGAATAGAGTCGACAAAAATCAACACCATATAAAACACCAAACAATGTAAGTTACTGTTATTAAATGACTAAACGAGGGGCAAGTAGTATTGACCGTACTATTCGTCGGTGACACATCCCTCTGATGCGGTTTTCACGGTATTAATGTACTTGAAGAGTGTACCTTTCGAGGCTTTGAAAGGAGGTGCTGTCCATTTCAGTTTTCGTTTTTCTATTTCTGCGGCATCTACCATAATATCAATTCTATTCTGCTCCCCGTCTAGAACTATTACATCTCCATTTTCTACTAAGGCTATCGCCCCTCCTTCTTGGGCTTCCGGAACTACATGCCCAATAATAAAACCGTGAGATCCTCCCGAGAAACGACCATCTGTTATTAAAGCGACATCTTCTCCTAAACCGGCCCCCATTATAGCAGACGTGGGGGTAAGCATTTCAGGCATCCCAGGTCCTCCCTTTGGTCCTTCGTATCTTATGATGATAACGTCCCCTTTCTTGATCTCCTCGTTCTCTAAACCCCTTAGCATATCTTCTTCGCAGTCATATACTCGAGCGGGTCCCTCAAACCGCAGACCTTCTTTTCCTGTTATCTTTGCCACCGACCCACCTGGCGCTAAATTACCTTTAAGTATTCGAATGTGTCCTGTTGATTTTATCGGTTGTGACAAAGGCCGTATTATCTGCTGATTTGGTTCTAAACCTTTCAATGACACTAAATTGTCTTCTAAAGTACGGCCTGTAACCGTTAGGCACGAGCCATCAATAAGACCTTCATCAAGAAGTAGTTTAAGAACACCAGGGGTTCCACCTACCTTATGCAAATCTTCCATCACGTATTGGCCACTAGGCTTCAAGTCAGCCAGAAAAGGCACTCTATCACTTACATTTTGAAAGTCATCGACGCTAAGAGGGATATCGACAGATCGAGCCATTGCGATAAGATGTATAACAGCATTCGTTGATCCGCCGAGTGCGGATACAACGACCATCGCATTTTCGAACGCTGCGCGCGTCATAATATCACGAGGTTTGATATCTTCTTCTAACAGTTTTTTAATTGCTATTCCAGCTTGTTTACATTCTTCAAGCTTTTGCGGGTCTACGGCTGGCACGGAGGAACTGTATGGTAAGCTCATGCCCATAGCCTCAATCGCAGAGGCCATCGTATTCGCGGTATACATGCCTCCGCAAGCGCCGGCTCCAGGACACGCTTTACGCACAATTTCTCCCCGTTGTTCATCCGAAATAGTCCCAGCTAGGTATTCCCCATAGCTTTGAAAAGCAGAAACTATATCCAACGCCTTTCCTGCCGAGAAACCGGGCTTTATAGTTCCACCATAGATCATTAACGACGGCCGGTTAACCCTCCCCATCGCTATAAGACAACCGGGCATATTTTTATCACACCCTGGAATAGAGATATTTGCGTCATACCATTGTCCGCCCATGACAGTCTCAATTGAGTCAGCAATGAGATCACGCGATTGTAACGAAAAGCTCATACCTTCAGTACCCATAGACATACCGTCACTCACTCCAATAGTATTGAATTGTAGTCCGACTAAACCGGCTTCCTGAACGCCTTGCTTTACCTTTTCACCTAGGCTGAGTAGATGCATGTTACATGGGTTGCCTTCGTACCACATGCTTGCAATACCGACTTGCGCTTTATTCAGATCGCTTTTGGTCATACCGGTCGCATGTAGCATCGCCTGAGAGGCACCTTGCGCTCTGGGTTGGGTTATGCGCTCGCTAATTTTATTAAGTTTTTTTGTCATTTTGCAGGCTCCCCAAGCTCAGTCCTATTAAAATAAAAATGGATCTAATGATACCGCTTAAGGTTAAAATGGTCGAAGGATTTTCGAGAGTTGGTCTGCTAAATTTATTTAAAAGGAATTTGTCGATCGATAAAAAGCCCTAAATAGGACAAAATATATTTAATGAAGATAATTGAAACAACTAATTAATGATGGAAAATGGTAAATTTTTTCAAGAAGCAGATGCTACTGTCTCTTTGTTAAGACAGGTGTCCCCTTATTTTTTGCAGCATCGCGATAGCCTGTTTGTTATTCATTTAGACGGCGGCGTGGTTGAACGTCCAATTCTTCAGAATTTAGTGCGCGATCTAATGTTGCTCTCCGCCGTGGGGATAAGAATTGTTGTTGTGTTTGGGGCAGAAAGTCAAATAGCGACTCGTTTTGGTGAGAATAATATTATCCCTCCAAAAGTGAAAGATTTTACAGTTTTCGATGCGAATTGTATGAAACATGTTAAAGAAGTCGTAGGGGCTATTCGACTTTCTATAGAATCAAGTTTTTCTTATGTTAGGGAAGGCGCGCCGATGCGAATGGGGGCAGCTGCTAAGATCAGTAGCGGCAATTTTGTTTTGGCAAAAGCTAAAGGAGTTATCGACGGTCAGGAAATGATGTTCAGCGGTGAGCTAAGGTCTTTAGACAATGAAGGGATATCTCAGCGTTTAGACCGAGGTGAAATCGTACTGGTGCCGCCAGTTGGACCTGGGTCTTCAGGAGAACTCTTTAATCTAGACTCTCGCTTGTTAGCATCTGAAATTGCGATTAAGTTTCAGTCGCATAAACTAATTTTTTTGCATGAGGAAGAGGAAATCTCTTACGACGGAAGCGTTGTAAGACAGATAGGCGTGAAGCAGGCCGAGTTAGCTCTAACTACGAAACAAATTGAGGGAGAGTTAAGTAAATATTTGCCCATTGGTACTCGGTGCTGCCGTAAAGGAGTTGAAAGAGTTCATTTCATTAGTTATCTGACTGATGGTGCGATATTGAGAGAACTTTTCACCCGTGATGGCGTAGGTACTATGCTTAGCGACGTTCCATTTGATAATTTGCGATCGGCGACGCGAACTGATATTGCAGAAATTTTAGAATTGATCAAGCCGATGCAGGAACAAGGAATGCTACTAGGTCGGACCTACGACGATCTGCTCAAAGATTTGGATGATTTTGTAGTTATCGTTCGGGAAGGCATTGTTGTAGCGACTGCGGCTCTTCATCAACATGCGGAGCTTGGGCAGGGAGAAGTCGCGTGCGTGGCGGTCCACCATGATTATCGCGGTGATGAATTTGGCGATATGTTACTGGGCGAATTGGAGTCGCGAGCCCGTATAAAAAATTTAAAAAACTTGTTTGTTTTAACTACGCATGCTGCAGATTGGTTTGAAGAGCGAGGATACTCCCTCGGGGTAAAAGCTGATTTACCGGAAGTAAGGCTTGAGACTTACAGTGATGAGAGAAACTCTACCGTATTGATCAAAAGCATTAGTAATTGATCTTGTCTTCAACACCGTGGCCTTGAAAAGGGATCAGCATCTTACGATCGAACTCAGTCACTATAGTTCCGTCAGATTTTTTCCCCCAGGTTCTGACTGTAACTATACCTGTATTTTGTCTGGATTTAGATTCACGTTTTGCTAGGACTTCTGACTCGGCGTATAACGTGTCTCCAACAAATACTGGAGCCGTTAACGATATTTGATTCCAACCGAGGTTAGCTATCGCTTTTTGGCTGATATCAGTTACAGTCATCCCAACAATCACAGCAATGGTGAAAGTGCTATTAACCAAAGGTTGGCCGAATTCTGACGCTTTAGCATATTCTGCGTCAAAATGAAGAGGATGGGTATTCATTGTAAGAAGAGTGAACCATTGATTATCGGTTTCGGTTATTGTTCTACCCGGTCGATGTTCGTATTTATGCCCAACCTCGAATTCCTCGTAATATCGCCCAAACGTCTCACGAAACACGTCTTTACTTATTTCTTTAGGACTATGCACTTCACACTCCCGACGGTTAGCTTACCGGTACAGCTGCGTTTTCCTTGATATCAATACTAATTTCATTTTTAACGAGTGAAATTAAAACGTGACCTCCCTTAACTAACTTTCCGAAAAGCAATTCTTCTGCGAGAGGCCTTTTAATTTTTTCTTGTATTAGTCTACTCATCGGCCTTGCACCCATTTGTGGGTCATAACCATTTTGAGTCAACCACCGTCTCGCTGGGTCATCGATTTCTATAGTAACCTTTTTCTCATCTAGCTGAGTCTCCAGTTCCACAATGAATTTGTCAACGACATGGTTTATCGTTTTTTCCTCAAGCGGGGAGAATTGGATTATTGCGTCGAGACGGTTACGAAACTCTGGACTGAATAGCCTTTTGATTTCCCCAGTCACGTCAGCAGCATGGTCTTGTTCTGTAAAGCCCACTGAGTTTCTGCTCATTTTCTCCGCGCCAGCATTGGTAGTCATAACTATTATTACGTTACGAAAATCAGCCTTTCTGCCATTCGCATCAGTGAGTGTGCCATGATCCATTATTTGGAGCATTATATTGAATACGTCAGGATGTGCTTTTTCCATCTCATCAAGTAAGACGACGGCATGTGGTTGCTTGGATATTGCTTCGGTTAGAAGTCCGCCGGTATCGTATCCAACGTAACCGGGTGGCGCTCCAATAAGACGGGAAACAGTATGTCGTTCCATGTATTCAGACATGTCAAATCGAATTAAATCGACGCCCAAGATTTTAGCCAGCTGCCGAGTGACTTCGGTTTTACCCACCCCAGTAGGACCGGCGAATAGGAAAGATCCGATTGGTTTATCAGTATTTCCTAGTCCGGAACGCGACATTTTAATCGCCGATCCAAGAGAAGAGATCGCTGTATCCTGACCAAATATAACCATCTTTAAATTACGTTCTAAATTTTTAAGCACATTGTGGTCAGAGGTAGAGACCGTCTTTGAAGGTATACGTGCAATTTTGGCTACTATATCTTCGATCTCACCTACATTGATGGTTTTGCGCCTTTTACTCGGTGCGAGTATTTGCTGTCTTGCTCCCGCTTCATCGATAATATCAATGGCTTTATCTGGCAAATGTCTATCATTAATGTACCGACTTGTTAGCTCTACAGCTGAGCGCAGGGCCTGGTTTGTATACCTGACGCTATGATGCTCTTCGAATTTACTTTTAAGTCCCTGTAGGATCTTCACTGCTTCTTCTTCTGTGGGCTCACCAACATCTATTTTTTGAAACCTACGAGCAAGTGCCCTATCTTTCTCAAAAATACCTCTATATTCCTGATAAGTTGTAGAACCTATACATTTGAGCCCACCGGAGGCTAGCAACGGCTTGATAAGGTTAGAGGCGTCCATTGCGCCACCGGAGGCCGCACCCGCTCCAATAATAGTATGAATTTCATCGATAAATAGTATCGCACCATCTTCTTCATCCAGCTCAGTTAAAATAGCTTTGAGTCTTTTTTCAAAGTCTCCGCGATACTTAGTTCCTGCAAGTAAAGAGCCGAGATCAAGAGAGTAGATAATAGATTTAGCGATTACCTCTGGAATGTCTCCGTCAAATATTCTTTTTGCTAAACCTTCAGCAATCGCAGTTTTCCCCACTCCGGCCTCTCCAACGTACAGAGGATTGTTTTTTCTTCGTCGACAAAGTATTTGTATTGTTCTTTCAAGCTCTATTTGACGGCCTATTAAAGGATCTATTTTCCCTAACGCCGCCAGATCGTTGAGATTTGTCGTGTAAGACGCGAGCGCGCTCTTTTTCGATTCGCTAGGACTATTCTCTTCTTCTGTAGAAGCCGTCCCTTCATTATCTAAGTCTGAATCAGGCATATTTCCATGGGATATACAGTTGACTACATCCAGTCGAGTCACGTTCATCTCGTTGAGCAAATATACGGTATGTGATTCGCGCTCACCAAAGATAGCAACTAAAACATTGGCACCAGTCACTTCTTTTTTACCCGACGATTGAACGTGAAACACGGCGCGCTGTAAGACTCGCTGGAACCCAAGAGTTGGCTGTGTATCTTTTTCTTCAATCTCAGGGAGTAATGACGAGTTCTCCTCAATAAATTTTTCGAGCTCATGTTCCAGCTTATTTAAATCAGCGTCGCATGCCAATAGAATATTCATGGCAGTCGGGTTGCTGATTAGCGCAAGCATAAGATGCTCGACGGTCATAAATTCGTGACGATTTTCTCTGGCTACTTTGAACGCAGTGTTGAGGGTTGATTCTAGTTCTTTACTGAGCACTGTTCATTCCTTCTCTGTATATTATGGTGCTAATTCGAGGGTACATAAAAGTGGATGTTCGTTCTCTTTAGAATATGAGTTCACTTGCATTACTTTTGTCTCGGCTATCTCGTGAGTGAAAACACCGCAAACGCCTTTGCCCTTTGTGTGTACTTCTAACATGACGTGTGTCGCTAGGCTCCGGTCGAGTTTGAAAAATTTTTCAAGTACATGTACGACAAACTCCATTGGCGTGTAGTCATCGTTTAACAGCATAACACTATACATGGGGGGTTTTTTTAACTTTGGTTTAGCAGACTCAACGGCCAAGCCACCTTCGTCTTCGTTGCTATATTCTGACATTTTCTAACAAATTCCTAATAATGCTGTAAAAATCATATACTGTAACGACAAGTACTGCGATAACTTTTGTTAATCTATTTTAGCAACAGATTTTCATACAATATTTATACGCTGAGTTAAATATTTCGGCTCAATTTCGCTCTCAACTCTTGACAAATGGTGCAGTGCAACGTATTTTATGCGGGCAAATTTCAGGATAAAATTTTTCACAGCCTCGGATGTCCGGTTATTGTCGCTCAACTCTCAGGGAATGCAAACCTTAAGTTAAGGAGAGCTTAGATTGCGATTTTCTTACGTTGACGTTGTGTTAAAGAATATGACAAGTGAGACACAAAATGGGGTGTGACCTTAAACTAATTGCTGGGCTGCAGAACACTTATGAGTCCATATTAACGCCGGATTCAATGGGCTTTTTGAGTGCGCTATTCAATAAGTTTGACGCTGATGTTGACAGGTTGTTGGACAGACGCGCTGACCGTCAAAAAAAGTTGGATGGTGGCGAATTACCTGACTTTCTGAGTGAGACAGCAGGTATTCGTCAATCTGATTGGAAAGTTGCTGAGATACCCCCGGCCCTCCGAGATAGGCGCGTTGAAATCACGGGTCCGGTAGATCGTAAAATGGTTATTAATGCGCTTAACTCCGGCGCAAATACGTATATGGCTGACTTCGAAGATTCCTCCAGTCCTACGTGGTCCGTGATGATGGACGGTCAAGTGAATTTACGAGACGCGGTTTCAGGAACTATTAGCTTCACCAATGATTCCGGGAAAGAGTATCGATTGAATTCCGAAACCTCGGTACTTTTAGTTCGTCCCAGAGGCTGGCATTTGAAAGAAAAACATTTGGATTTTGGGGGCAAGGCTCCATCCGCTGCCCTAGTTGACTTTGGATTATTCCTTTTCCATAACGCAGAAAAGTTGTTGGCTAAAGGTGTTGGTCCGTATTTCTATCTTCCAAAAATGGAAAGTCATTTAGAGGCTCGCCTTTGGAATGAAGTATTTAATTTCTCCCAAGACTATTTAGGTATACCAAGAGGCAGTATCAGAGCGACAGTTTTAATTGAAACTACACCGGCCGCGTTCGAGATGGATGAGATATTATGGGAACTGAGGGAACATTCTGCTGGTCTAAACTGCGGTCGGTGGGATTATATTTTCAGTTTCATTAAATGTTTTAGAAACCACCCTAACTTTGTCCTGCCTAACAGAAGCGAAGTGGGCATGACGGAACACTTCTTAAGTTCTTACTCCCAATTATTAATCAAAACCTGTCATCGACGAGGTATTCATGCAATGGGTGGCATGGCAGCTCAAATACCGATTAAGAATGATGAGGACGCCAATAATACAGCCTTCGAAAAAGTGCGCTCAGATAAAGAAAGAGAGGCTAAAAATGGTCACGATGGCACTTGGGTCGCCCATCCGGGCTTAATACCAGTCGCAAAAGATGTCTTCGATGCGTATATGCCAAATGCTAATCAAATAGATAAAACTCGGTCTGATGTTGCAGTATCACAATCGGATTTACTCCGAGTGCCTGTCGGAACTATTTCAATTGACGGTTTGGAAGCAAACATCACGGCTGCTCTACATTACACTGAGCAGTGGATTTCGGGTTTGGGTTGTGTCCCTCTAAATAATCTAATGGAAGACGCTGCGACTGCAGAGATCTCCCGTGCCCAAATTTGGCAATGGATCCACCACGAGAGGGGAGTTACTAATGATGGACAAAAAATTAATGAAGACCTATTCAAGTTGTTACTTAATGACGAGTTGGTGAAGATAAAGACAGCTTTAGGAGACTCTTATACAAATACGCGATTTACTGAAGCTGCGGAATTGATTGCGCGGATTGTTACTGATAAACAATTAGCTGATTTCCTTACATTAGAGGCCTACAGCCTTATTTAATATTTAGTTGGAGAATATACATGTCATCGTTTGAAGAGCAGGCCGCACAATTAGAATTGGATTGGAGTGAAAACTCTCGATGGAAAGGGGTTACTCGTCCTTATAGTGCCGCGGATGTGGTACGACTTCGTGGCAGTGTCGGAATAGAGCACACGTTGGCTACCCGAGGAGCGCACAAGTTATGGGAACTCGTTAATACTGAGGATTTCGTTCCGTGCTTAGGTGCACTGACGGGTGGGCAGGCTGTTCAACAGGTGAAAGCTGGAATTAAAGCAATTTATTTATCCGGCTGGCAAGTTGCTGCTGACGGCAATACCTCTAAAACTATGTACCCAGATCAATCTTTATACGCGGTCGACTCAGTGCCTACAATGGTTAAAAGAATAAATAATGCCTTTAGTCGAGCAGATCAAATTCAATGGCACAAAGGCGGAAGTGAAATAGACTTTTTCGCTCCCATTGTGGCGGATGCTGAGGCAGGCTTTGGTGGTGTTTTAAACGCTTTTGAGTTAATGACTGCAATGATCGAGGCTGGAGCTGCTGGAGTACATTTCGAGGATCAGCTGGCCTCTGCAAAAAAATGTGGTCATATGGGCGGTAAGGTTCTGGTGCCGACTCAAGAGGCAGTACAAAAGTTGGTTGCCGCGAGACTTGCGGCCGACGTTGCGGGAGTTCCCACTATAGTTTTGGCGAGGACGGATGCGAATGCCGCTGCATTGCTAACTAGTGATGTAGACAGCAATGATCATAAATTCCTTACTGGTGATAGAACGCCTGAAGGCTTTTATGTAACGAATGCCGGTATTGATCAGGCGATTGCTCGAGGGTTAGCCTATGCGCCTTATGCGGATCTGATTTGGTGTGAGACTGCAGTGCCGGATATGGAAGAGGCTCGCCAATTTGCTGAAGCGGTCAAAAAGGAGTACCCCGATCAACTCTTGGCCTACAATTGTTCGCCGTCATTTAACTGGAAGAAAAACCTTGATGATGCCTCGATTGCTAAATTTCAGCGAGAGTTAGGCGCAATGGGATATAAGTATCAGTTCATTACACTCGCGGGTATACATAACATGTGGTACAACATGTTCGATTTGGCAAGTCACTATGTGAAAGATGGAATGACAGCGTACGTCGAAATGGTTCAAGAAAAAGAATTTTCGGCAGCTGATCGTGGATACACTTTTGCTAGTCACCAACAAGAGGTCGGCGCAGGGTATTTCGATGACGTAACTACCGTTATCCAAGGCGGGCAATCGTCTGTTACTGCTCTGACCGGCTCTACCGAAGAAGAGCAGTTCGACCAATAAGCCCTAGTTAGCCTTTACTTCAGCATCCTTGAAAGGATGCTGAAGTATAGGTCTTTTAGTTCGACTATTTCGGTTAATACGATATTTTCATTTACTTTGTGAATGGAATTGTTGAGCGGCCCTAACTCGATTAATTCCGTCCCTAACGGTGCGATAAATCTTCCGTCAGATGTTCCGCCTCCGGTAGAAAGCTCTGTTTCAATATTTAATCTGTCGCGAATTGCCGCCTTCACGTTTTCAGTCAGCCTGCCTTCGGCGGTTAAAAACGGATTCCCAGATAATCGCCAATTAATTTCATAGTCCAGAGAGTATTTGTCAAAAATTTGTCGGGTGATCTGTTTTAGTGATTCAGCAGTGTGCTCGGTTGAAAATCTAAAATTAAATTGACATTCCATCGTACCGGGTATGACATTTTCCGTACCAGCCCCCGCCCTTAAATTAGAAATTTGCATTGAGGTGGGGGGGTAATACTCGTTTCCGGCATCCCATTCATAGGTCGCAAGCTCATCAAGTGCAGGTAAGGCATGATGAATAGGATTTTTTGCGTCGGTAGGATAGGCGACGTGCCCTTCGATTCCTCTCACCCTTAACACAGCATTAAGCGAGCCTCTCCGACCAATTCTGATTGTATCGCCTAGATTAGCTTTGCTACTTGGTTCACCTACAATACAATAGTCGATTCTTATGTCGGTTTCGTTTTTAATATGTTCGACAATCCTAATTGTCCCATCTGTGGCAACGCCTTCTTCATCAGAAGTAAGTAAAAATACTATTTTGCCAGTGCTATCAGGGTACTTGGAGGTAAATTCTTCTACTGCGACGACCATAGCCGCAAGACTCGCTTTCATGTCAGCTGCTCCGCGTCCATATAGACGTTCATTTCTTATGGTTGGTTCGAACGGGGGTGACGTCCAGTCTGTTATATCGCCGGGAGGTACCACATCGGTATGGCCAGCAAACGCAAAACATGGCGCGCCTGAACCTTTTGTCGCTAGTAAATTTCTAACATTATTTGCATTTATAGGAGTCAACTGGAAACCACAGGCTTCCAATCGGGAACCTATTATTTCCAGGCACCCCTCGTCTTTGGGTGTGATTGACTGACGTCTTATCAACTCCATCGTTAGTTCTAGGACTTTATTTTTCATAGATTTTATATATTTTTTCAGGTTCGATTGCGGTATGTCTATGGAATGTGAGTCTCGATGCTTAAGGCATGAATATCAGTTTCCATCAGACTGGCCAAGGCACCATACACTAATTTGTGGCGCTCGATCAGACTTATACCTTCAAATTGATGGGTACTTATAACTACTTTAAAGTGCCCTTTTCCTTCACGAGATCCAGCATGACCGACATGCAAATGGCTCTCGTCGACTATTTTTAATGAGTCTGGGGACAATTCGGTTTCCAAGCGTTTCTGAATCAGCTCAACTCTCTGCGACGCCATGTTGCTATTGCTCAAAATACTAACTTCCTTAACTTCGAACACTCACTTTAACTAACTTGTGAAAAATCATCATTTTAATGAATAATTAACTGATTATTATAGCATAAAGCGTTAAACTATTGAGGGTAAGATTTCAAGGTTACTATAGTTTTGC
Source organism: uncultured Gammaproteobacteria bacterium (assembly GCA_938075585.1). Classification (GTDB taxonomy): domain Bacteria; phylum Pseudomonadota; class Gammaproteobacteria; genus UBA4457. The sequence continues at coordinate 73,081 of CALJHG010000004.1, forward strand.
AAAAGAAAATAAATACTTCTGAACGGCGATTTCTCGACAAGCATTGGCGACAAATGTTTTTGTTCTCTTGTCTTCGAAAGCAGAGAGGAGATGTCTTTAAATCTCCGGGTTTTTTTTACAGTTTTAGGGGGTAGCAGAGTTTCGATGGATGAGTCACCCGATTTTGCACCTTCTAATGCGTTTGCCAAAGTAGAGGGTACTCTTCTAACAGAAGCGCCTAAGGACCTTTACATTCCGCCAGAAGCGTTAGAGGTTTTTTTAGAGACATTTGAAGGCCCCTTAGACTTATTACTGTATCTTATAAAAAAACAGAATCTGGATATTCTCGATATCCCTATAGCCGGAATAACAGAACAATACATGTCCTATATTAATGTAATGCAAGAGTTGAAATTGGAATTGGCCGCCGAATATCTTTTGATGGCGGCGATGCTTGCTGAAATCAAATCACGCATGCTGCTTCCCCAGAAGAAGCTGGAAGAAGACGAAACGGATCCGCGGGCCGAGTTGGTGCGAAGACTCCAAGAGTATGAGCGGTACCAAAAAGCAGCCGCGACATTGGAGAGCTTACCCAGAATGGAGCGAGACTGGCAAAATTTAACAGTAGATTTTGAGAGAGTTCAATCAATTCATCCCCCTCCCGAAGTTAAGCTAGAGGTTTTGGTGAGAGCATTTCAGGATGTGCTACATCGTTTAGATTTGGAGTCCGTTCATCTGGTTGAAAGGGAACCGCTTTCGGTCCGTGCACGGATGAGTAGTGTTCTTTCCATAGCTAAAGCTGGGATGTTTACTGCATTCTATGATTTTTTTACCGCTGAAGAAGGACGGCCCGGGGCGATAGTGACTTTAATCGCCGTCTTAGAGTTGCTTAAAGAGTCAATGATTGAAATTGTTGAGGCGGAGAAGGACGGTCTTATATATATAAAAGTAGTGGTATGATCCTATGAACCAAGAAACACTTAAGTCAGCTATAGAAGCGATGCTTATGGTTGCGGATGAGCCAGTCCCAGTAGGTCGGCTTGCGGCACTTCTTGAGAAACAACTTAGTGAAGCAGTTCCCCGGGACAAAGTTCGTCTAGCCATTGAGAGCCTAGTGTCTGATTATGTCGGGCGCGGAGTCGAATTAGTGGAGGTTTCTGCTGGTTTTCGATTTCGTTCAAGCGCAGAGTATTCCAGTTTTGTTGGGGGGCTTTGGGAAGAGAGGAAGCCGCGTTACTCTAAAGCATTTCTCGAAACCTTAGCAATTATTGCTTATCGCCAGCCGGTAACTAGAGGAGAGATCGAGCATATCCGCGGGGTGGCAGTGAGCTCTAATATAATTAGATCATTGTTGGAGCGAGACTGGATTAAGGCGGTTGGTCACCGGGATGTGCCTGGACGACCAGTAATTTTTGCTACCACGAAAGAATTTCTAGATTATTTTGGTTTAAAAGCGTTAGGTCAATTGCCGGAACTGCCAGAGATGACCGATTTGGATGCTACGCATGAAAAGTTTATTGTGAATGAGGGGGAGCCTAATGACACAAGCACCCATCGGTCGGATGAGTTGGAGGCGTCGGACGAGCGAAAACAGCTTGATGAAAGCGCAATAGCTGAGTGAGGAGGACTCAGCGAGATAGACCAATAGCAAAATCTACTGGAGAGAGAATTCAAAAAGCTTTGGCCCGTTCCGACTGGGGCTCTAGGCGGGAAATTGAACGGCTAATAAAAGACCAGCGGATAAAGGTAAATAATAATTTAGCTGTCTTAGGTTTAAGTATAAGACCCGGAGACTCTATTCAGTTAGATAATGGTAGAGTCGTCGAGGTTGGACGCGATAAACAAGAGTTACAAGTGTTGCTTTACCATAAACCTGCAGGTGTGGTTTGCACTCGGAGTGACGAAGAAGGGAGGCCAACAATTTTTGAAAAGCTTCCGAGAATAAAGCATGGTCGTTGGCTAAATGTTGGACGGCTAGACATAAACACTACTGGTCTTTTGCTGTTTACGAATAATGGCGAACTAGCGCATCGCTTAACTCACCCCAAATATAAAATTGACAGAGAGTATGCTGTTCGCGTGTTTGGGAATGTAAGTGAGAAAATGTTACTCACCATAAGAAAAGGAGTGGAGGTTGATGGCGAAATCTACTCTTTTAATGACGTGGTAGCAGGAGAAGGGGGGGGGTCTAATAAATGGTTTTATTGCGTTGTACAGATGGGCAGGAACAGGGAGGTTCGTAAGATATGGGAATCTCAAGGAGTCACCGTCAGTCGCTTAATGCGTGTTAGGTTCGGCAACATAATGCTTCCAACTGATCTGCGTCCGGGCCGAAATTTGGAATTAGGGACACCATTAGTAAAAGAACTATGCGCTTTAGTTGGCTTAGGGGACGGCGATGAGTTTGATGGCACTTAGCGCTCAAATGAGCTGTTCTTTAAGAGAGGGATGAGATTGCCATTGGCTTAGGGGTATAATAGTAAGAATATAGCAACGTTTTCAAATTAGGTTGGTTTTATGAGAAAGGCTTTAGTCGCTGGCAATTGGAAAATGAACGGGACTATAAATGATGTTAAAGAACTGACTTCTAAGATCTGTCAAACAGAGTGGAATGACGTTGATATAATGCTTGCGCCCTCGTTTGCGCATATGCATAGTGTTAGTGAAATCCTTAGCGGGACAAATGTTCTTTTAGCTGGACAGGACTGCTCTGAGTTTGACCAAGGCGCTTTCACTGGAGAGACTAGCGCGGATATGTTAGCTGATTTGGGTTGCACTCATGTGATTGTGGGTCACTCCGAACGCCGGCAATTTTTCGGTGATGATGACTTGCGAGTCGCTCGGAAAGCAAGAAAAGCGCAGATTAAACGGCTCTGTCCGATAGTTTGTGTTGGCGAAACTTTGGAAGAAAGAGATAGCGGTAAGACGACAGAGGTGATTGAGAGACAATTGTGTGCCGTTTTTGAGATGATTGAAAATAAATTTGTTATTGCCTATGAACCTGTTTGGGCCATTGGTACTGGGAAGTCAGCTACGCCAGAAATGGCACAAGAGGTGCACGAGAATATACGGCAGTACTCGGCTGCGCATTCTCACGCTAATGGATCAGATCTTCGTATTCTTTACGGGGGCAGTGTGAAGCCTGATAATGCGGATGAGTTATTTTCTATGCCGGATATAGATGGTGGTTTGATTGGCGGCGCGTCGTTAGACTCTGAGTCCTTTTTAAAAATATGCTGCTCAGCAGCTAAACTGATAAATTAGAGAAATTTTATGTCGTTACTTTTAACTGGTTTGTTGGTACTACAGGTTGTTCTGGCGGTACTTTTGGTGGGATTAGTTCTGATTCAACAAGGCAAAGGTGCAACTGCTGGTGCAGGATTTGGAGGTGGTGCTTCTGGTACCGTGTTTGGTTCGCGAGGTTCGGGATCGTTCATAACTCGCATGACAGCTATTATTGCCACGTTTTTTCTGTTAAATAGTCTGTTCTTAGCGTACTTATATGCGAACAATTCGCAATCTGATAGTTTGCTAGATAAAGTGTCGACGGAAGTTAGCTCTCATAGTGATAACGTCGTGATACCTGGCTTAAACTCAACAGAAGGTGCGCCGGTCATTCCAGAGTAAGGTTTTTTTTATAATTTAGAACATTAGAGACCAAAAACGCGATATAATTATCAGCGATTCAAAAGCGTCCACAGATGTGTACGTGTTTGTTCTTTATATTCTTTGCCCTGTTACCGAAATCTAGCCGATGTGGTGGAATTGGTAGACACGCTGTCTTGAGGGGGCAGTGCCGAAAGGCGTCCCGGTTCGAGTCCGGGCATCGGCACCAGACTGGTAGGCTGTTCGCGTAATGTTTGAATTTGATAATGTTGGCTTTGGGCAGTTAAGTTTAGGTGCGTAGAGGTATGTGTGACGAGTGGAAAAGAAGTGTGGCTTGGATTTAACAAAATTCGGTCAGTGCTAAGTTGAATTTTTAAGGGAGCTGCTTAACAAAGTGTTAGAGCTATATTTACCTATATTAATTTTTGTGGTCATAGGCGTCGGCGTCGGCGTAGTGTCACTAGCGGCTAGTGTAGGGATTGGTGAAATATTGGGTGTTCGTAAACCTGATAGTGAAAAAAATTCGCCTTTTGAGTGTGGGTTCGAGGCATTTGAAGACGCTCGGATGAAGTTTGATGTACGATATTACCTTGTCGCGATACTTTTCATTATTTTTGATTTGGAAATTGCATTTTTCTTTCCTTGGGCCGTGGTGTTGGATGATATTGGCGCTTATGGTTTTTGGGCTATGATGATATTTTTAGGTATTCTTGTTATTGGGTTCGTATATGAGTGGCGCAGAGGAGCTTTGGAATGGGAATGAGTGAAGTTCAAGATAAAGGCTTTGTTACCACTTCAGTTGACACTATCGTTAATTGGGCAAGGACAGGTTCTATGTGGCCGATGACTTTTGGCTTAGCCTGCTGTGCAGTTGAGATGATGCATGCTGGGGCGGCTCGATACGATTTGGATCGTTTCGGTGTGGTCTTTCGTCCGAGTCCAAGACAGTCTGATGTTATGATTGTAGCTGGAACGTTAGTCAATAAAATGGCTCCTGCACTGCGCAAAGTATACGATCAAATGACTGAGCCAAAATGGGTTATATCGATGGGTTCGTGTGCTAACGGTGGTGGTTATTATCACTATTCGTACGCGGTGACCCGGGGATGCGACAGAATTGTTCCTGTTGATGTTTATGTTCCCGGATGTCCCCCCACCGCAGAGGCTTTGCTTTTCGGCGTGATGCAGTTGCAAAATAAGATAAAGCGAACTAACACTATTAGTCGCAAGAGTTAAGGCTAGAATGTCTAAGAAAAATACAGCATTGTTAGTGACACTGGCCGATATACTTGGTGAGCGCTTGGTATCCTCGAGTGATGCATTGCATGAGATTACCATAGAGATCCTATCAAATGATTTGCTAAGTGTAATGAGATTGTTAAAGGAAGCAGATAGCCTGCAATTCCATCAGCTAATTGATCTAAGCGCGGTAGATTACTTAGAGTACGGGAAGGCTGATTGGCAGACACAAAGCGCCTCGTCGGATGGCTTTAGCCGAGGCGTAGGTGCTACAGAAATGTCCGATAGCGTTGAGAATAGCCGCAGATTTTGCGTGGTCTACCATCTCTTATCCGTAGAACACAATTATAGGTTGAGAGTTAAGTGTTATTTAGACCAAGAATCTCCGAGACTTCATTCTGTAGCCGAGATCTGGGCAGTCGCAGATTGGTACGAAAGAGAAGCGTTTGATTTATTTGGCATTTTATTTGATAACCACCCTGATCTGAGGCGGATACTTACTGACTATGGTTTCATAGGGCATCCATTTAGAAAGGATTTTCCCCTGGAAGGCTATGTAGAGGTGAGATACGACCCTGAGAAAAAACGTGTTGTGAATCAACCCGTGAGCATTGAACCGAGGACTCTAGTTCCTAAGGTGATACGTGAAGAAGATTGGTTACATTCCTCTAAGCCCCTAAGCGAGGTAGAAGATGCCTGAGATCCGAAATCTTACGATGAATTTTGGGCCTCAGCATCCGGCTGCCCACGGTGTTTTGCGATTGATTCTTGAAATGGACGGCGAAGTTATTGAGCGCGCAGATCCTCACATAGGTTTGCTGCACCGAGGTACTGAAAAATTAGCCGAGAATAAGCCTTACAATCAAAGTATTGGCTATATGGATCGTTTAGATTACGTGTCAATGATGTGTAATGAGCACGCTTACGTGCTTGCTATAGAGAAATTACTTCAAATAACACCTCCTGTTCGATCGCAGTATATCAGAGTGATGTTTGACGAGGTGACGCGTATACTAAATCACTTGATGTGGTTAGGGGCGCATGGACTAGATATTGGGGCGATGACAATATTCCTCTACTGTTTTCGGGAGAGGGAAGATCTGATGGACTGCTATGAGGCAGTATCTGGCACCCGAATGCATGCGACTTACTACCGGCCAGGTGGGGTCTATCGCGATCTGCCTGAAACGATGCCTCAATATGAAGTGTCAAAGTGGCGTAGCGAGAAAGAGGTCCGGAAGCTTAACGAAAACCGTTCTGGTTCCTTGCTGGATTTTTTACAAGATTTCGTCGATCGTTTTCCTGCGTGCGTTGATGAGTATGAGACTTTGCTAACTGATAATCGTATATGGAAGCAAAGAACAGTAGACATAGGAATTGTAACTCCTGAAAGAGCACTCGAATTGGGTTTTACTGGTCCAATGTTAAGAGGATCTGGGGTTGTTTGGGATCTGCGAAAAAAACAACCTTATGAGGTTTATCGTGATTTAGATTTTGATATTCCGGTAGGTACTAATGGTGATTGTTATGATCGGTATTTAGTTCGTGTTGAAGAAATGCGGCAGTCTGCCAAAATTATAGGTCAGTGTATAGATTGGCTTAAGGTTAATCCTGGTCCCGTAATCCTGCAAGATCCTAAACTAGTAGCTCCTGATCGTGAGTCTATGAAGGGAGATATGGAATCGCTGATTCATCACTTTAAGCTTTTTACGGAAGGGTATTGCGTGCCAATAGGCGAGGCATATGCTGCTGTAGAACATCCAAAAGGAGAATTTGGTATCTATTTAGTGTCAGATGGGGCGAATAAGCCTTATCGGGTTAAAGCACGCGCATCCGGCTTTGCACATTTGTCCGCTATGAACGAAATGGTTCAAGGTCACATGTTATCTGATGTTGTAGCGGTCATAGGCACAATGGATATTGTTTTTGGGGAAGTAGACCGTTAGGCAAAATTGTGATGGAAGATTCTGTAAACACAAGATTATCTGAACACGCTCGAGCATTCATAGATGGATGCTTGAAAAAGTACCCTGAAGACCAGAAACAGTCGGCTATTTTGTCTGCTTTAACTGAGGTGCAGCACGAAAATCAGGGTTTTTTAACAGAAAGCTTAATGGATGCAGTCGCTGATTATTTGGATATGCCTAGGATTGCGGTATATGAAGTCGCTAGTTTTTACTCAATGTTTGAGACAAAGCCTTGTGGGAGGAACTGCGTGGCTATTTGTACCAACATTTCTTGTATGTTGCGCGGAAGCGACAAGATAGTGCAGCACATCGAAAATAAGCTGGGTATTAGTTTGGGCGAATCTACTGCAGACGGTCGTATTTTCTTGAAAAGAGAAGAGGAGTGCCTTGCAGGCTGTTGCGGTGCTCCAATGATGCAGGTCAATCATGTCTACCACGAACGGCTCACCATTGATGATGTTGACGAGATTTTGGATAATTTAAAATGAAGCGTATTGAACTTAATCAGACTTGTTACGAGACCCTTCAATTTGACGAGCCTTGGACACTGGAAAATTATTTAAAAATAGGTGGCTATAAAGCATGGGAAAATATCCTAGATAATAAAATACCACCAGAAGATGTTATTGAAGTTGTAAAAGCTTCGGGTCTCAGGGGGAGGGGTGGTGCCGGTTTTCCGTCTGGTGTTAAATGGAGCTTCATGCCTAAGACTGACTCTCAGAAATATATAGTGTGTAATTCTGATGAGAGCGAGCCTGGCACTTGTAAAGATCGAGATATATTGCGTTTTAACCCACATGCCCTAGTGGAAGGTATGGCAATTGCTGGTTACGCTATTGGAGCGACGGTAGGTTATAACTATATGCGAGGTGAGTTCATGGATGAACCGAGCATGCGTTTTCAGGCTGCGTTAGCGGAAGCCTATCAGTTAGGTTACTTAGGAAAAAACATTAAGGATACAGGCGTCGATTTTGACCTGTACGATCATTTAGGCGCCGGGGCATATATTTGCGGTGAGGAGACAGCTCTTCTTGAATCTTTGGAGGGGAAAAAAGGACAACCTCGTTTTAAACCACCGTTTCCCGCAGGTTACGGGCTCTATGGTAAGCCAACCACCATTAACAACACTGAGTCTTTAGCTACCGTTCCTACCGTATTAAGAAAGGGCGCTGATTGGTTTGCTGAAGTTGGCAAGCCGAATAATGGTGGCACTAAGATTTTTTCAGTCAGCGGGCATGTGCAAAAGCCTGGTAATTTTGAAGTGCCCATGGGGACCTCTTTTCGAGATTTATTGGAACTCGCGGGTGGGCTTTTTGAAGGGAGAAGTTTGAAAGCAGTGATTCCTGGTGGTTCGTCGGTTCCGGTTCTAACTGGTGAGAGGATGCTTGACATCGATATGGACTATGACTCAATAGCTGAAGCAGGGTCGATGCTTGGTTCTGGCGCGGTGATTGTAATGGACGACACCACTGATATGGTTAAGGTATTGCGCCGAGTGTCTCGATTTTATTATGCCGAATCGTGTGGCCAATGTACGCCTTGCAGGGAAGGTACTGGTTGGCTGTATCGAATGCTAGATAGAATAATCAAGGGACAGGGGGAGACCGAAGACATTGAGCGTCTCGATGCGGTAGCCGGCAAGATAGCAGGTCATACTATTTGTGCTTTAGGAGACGCCGCCGCAATGCCGGTCCAGAGTTTTGTGAAAGAGTTTTATGATGAATTTGTTCACTACATCGAGCATGGGTGTAGCGTTTTAGATAATAAGGACGAGTCAGCCGCCGCTTGAAGCATCTGAAAATAATTATGAGCAATACCGACAAAATCAAAATAGAAGTAGATGGACGTGAAATCGATGCCGATCCGGGGTCCATGCTGATTGAGGCCACTGATGCCGCCGGAATTTATGTTCCTAGATTCTGCTATCATAAGAATCTCACGGTGGCGGCAAACTGTAGAATGTGTCTTGTGGAAGTTGAACGTGCCCCCAAGCCGATGCCGGCGTGCGCAACTCCGGTGTCAGAAGGGATGAAAGTGTTTACCCGTTCAGAGAAAGCGACGGCGGCACAACATGCCACAATGGAATTTTTGCTGATCAATCATCCTCTGGATTGTCCCGTCTGTGACCAGGGCGGCGAATGTGAGTTGCAAGATCTTGCGATGGGGTATGGAAGTGGGGTTTCGCAGTTCACTGAAGGTAAAAGAGTTGTTCAGGACAAAGATATAGGGCCGCTCGTTCAAACTGAGATGACTCGCTGTATACACTGTACGAGGTGTGTAAGGTTTGGGGAAGAAATCGCTGGTCTGCGGGAATTGGGTGCTACTGGTCGTGGTGAGAATATGGAAATTGGAACCTACGTGGAAAAGGCGATGCGTTCCGAACTATCTGGTAACGTTATTGATCTTTGTCCTGTTGGAGCACTAACTAACAAACCATACCGGTTTTCTGCCAGAGCCTGGGAGTTGAAACAGGTGGCTGGTATAGCGCCTCACGACTGCTTAGGCTCAAATTTATATTTTCATGTAAAAGGACAGCAGGTAAAACGCATTGTCCCCAAAGAAAATATTGATATAAACGAAACTTGGCTCTCTGACAGAGATCGATACAGCTATGAGGGTATGCATCATCAGGATAGATTGTCTAGCCCAAGGATTAAGCGAAATGGTCAGTGGGTTGATTGTGACTGGGAGACCGCATTCTCTAGAGTTACTAGTTTGCTGAAAGAACATTCTTTTGAAAACGCAAACGATCTGGTGGGATTGATATCCCCCTCTTCGACAACTGAAGAGTTTTACTTGTTTCAGAAGTTGTTACGTGGTTTGGGTTCAAATAGTGTCGATCACCGACTGCGACAAGTTGATTTTAGGAAGCAGATTAGTGAGCCATTTTTCCCAAATGCAGGTGATAGCTTAAATAGCCTAGAGCAGGCAGATGCGGTATTAATCGTTGGCTCTTATCCCAGACATGAGGTCCCATTATTAAACTTACGTATTCGAAAAGCTGCTTTGAAAGGTGCTAAAGTTATCTACATTGATACTCATGGCCGGCCATTCAATTACTCCGTTAGTGAAGAGGTAATAATGAAGCCCTCAAAACTAGCTTCTTATTTGAAGAAACTTTCGGAAAGTATCATTAGATTGGATGATTCTTCTGAGCAGGGCGAACCGTCAGAAATAGATTCATTGGCTGGTTTGCTTGTCAACTCTAAGTCGCCTTTTTTGGTTTGTGGCTCGACAATTCAATGTCATGTTGATCGCTCCATTCTAATCGAACATATCAATAGTATTGCTTCAAAAATAGGTGCTAAAAAAGTCACGATTGAAAGTGGTGCGAACCCGGCAGGAGCCTGGCTAGCTGGTGCGATACCTCACCGTGGAGCTGGTGGAGAAGTTCTTCTTGAAAACGGTGTGGACTCACGCGAGGCATTTAGTTCTGCAAACCGTGGATACATTCTCATGGGTATTGATCCCTTGATGGATACTGCTGTTCCCAGTGAAACGAGACAATCTCTAAGTGAGGCAGAATTCGTCATCTCTATCTCATCGTTTGCTACCGGCAGTTTATTAGAGCTATCCGACGTTATCCTTCCCATGGCACTTTATGCCGAAAACGAGGGCTGTTTCGTTAATGCTACTGGAACAGTGCAAAATTTTAATTCGGTGATAAAGCCTTTTGGGGAATCACGACCAGCGTGGAAAATTTTGCGAGTTTTGGGATCTAGGCTTAGTTTGTCAGGATTTGATGCTGTTGAAGTTGCAGACGTGTTAGGGGATTCGTTGCAACGCTGGATGGCTAGAGAATTTGTGGCTCCCGAGTGCGGCAAAAAAGAAACAGCTTTAGTCCGTGATACTGGCGAGCTAGAAATGATTGTGGAAATTCCCATGTACCGAGTCGATAGCCTGGTTCGTCACGCTGATTCATTGCAGAAGACATTAGAGATCGAAAAGGTAGTGCGGATCTGTTCGGAGACGGCTTCATCGTTGAGCTTGGCAGACAGAGAGAGGGTCACCGTTCGTCTTGGTGAGAGGGCTGCACTTGCAGAAGTTGTTATAGATGATGCAATATCGCAAGGAGCGGTGCACGTATTAGGAGCTTGCCCTGAGTTATTAGATGTCCTTGATAATTGCGCCCAAGTTTCTCTAGAGAAAACTCTGATAGGTGCTTCATGAGTCCCATAGCATTGATAGAGCAGATTCTTGAGCCGCTACTTTATCCTTCTTTAGTGGTAGTGGTAGTTATTGTTCTAAAAATTTTGGCAATCATGCTTCCGCTAATGGCCGCTGTCGCTTATACAACTTTGGCAGAAAGAAAAGTTATAGGTTACATGCAGGTAAGAATTGGTCCTAATCGAGTTGGTCCGAGGGGGTTATTGCAGCCAATCGCCGATGCTTTAAAATTAATGTGTAAAGAGTTGATTGTTCCAACTGGTTCGAGTCGCTTTTTATTTTTGCTAGCTCCAATTTTGGCTTTGGGTCCTGCATTGGCGGCTTGGGCGGTTATCCCTTTTGGTTCCGAGATGGTCCTTGCTGATATCAACGCTGGGTTACTTTACGTCTTGGCCCTGACTTCGCTTGGGGTTTATGGAATTATTATTGCGGGCTGGGCATCTAATTCAAAATATGCGTTCTTAGGCGCTATGAGATCCGCCGCACAAATCGTTTCGTATGAAATCGCTATGGGTTTTGCTCTTGTCGGAGTTCTAGTTGCGGCGCGAAGTTTAAATTTAGGTGATATTATTGAAGCCCAACGAGGTACTCTAGGTATTTTTAGTTGGTTTTGGTTACCATTATTCCCCTTGTTTTTAATTTATTTTATTGCCGGAGTTGCTGAAACAAATAGAGCCCCTTTTGATGTCAGCGAGGGTGAATCCGAGATCGTGGCAGGCTTTCACGTGGAGTATGCGGGAATGGCATTCGCACTATTTTTCTTAGCTGAATATGCCAATATGATTTTGATTTCGGCACTAACGGCGATCATGTTTCTTGGTGGTTGGTTGTCTCCTCTAAGTTTTATCCCAGACGGAATTCATTGGTTTTTGCTGAAAACAGGGGGTTTTTTGTTTCTATTCTTGTGGTTTAGAGCAACTTTCCCGAGATATCGCTATGATCAAATCATGCGGCTAGGGTGGAAGATATTTCTTCCAATAACAATAGTGTGGGTAATGCTAGTCGCCGCGATGGTCGTTTGGCAACTACCTCCCTGGTTTGTAAATTAGGTTCGGGGATCGCCGATGAATAAATGTATTAATTTTTTAAAAAGCCTTACCTTGTGGGAGCTTCTCAAAGGACTTGGCCTGACCGGTAAGAGACTTGTTACGCGAAAAGTAACGGTCCAATATCCCGAAGAAAAAACACCTCAATCTGCCCGGTTTCGAGGCTTGCATGCGTTGAGACGCTACCCCAATGGAGAGGAACGATGCATTGCATGTAAGTTGTGCGAGGCAGTGTGTCCTGCTCTAGCGATTTCCATTGAGTCGGAGGTGAGAGACGATGGCAGTAGGCGCACTTCTAAATATGAGATAGATTTAACTAAGTGCATTTTCTGCGGATTTTGTGAGGAGTCGTGCCCAGTTGATTCAATAGTTGAAACTCGACATTTTGAGTACCATGGAGAGGCACGTGGTGATCTTTTAATGACGAAAGAAAAATTATTAGCGAATGCCGACCGCTTTGAGGAACAGATCGCGTCTGATCGTCAAGCTGAAGCTAGATACCGGTAATGTGTTACTTATTTATGGGAGATGTGGTGGGGAATGTGAAATTTCTCCGCTGGTACAAAAAATAAATGTTTGAACAAGTCCTATTTTACATTTTTGCGAGTATGGTTGTCCTGTCTGCCGTTATGGTTATCTGTATTAAGAACCCTGTTCATGCCGCCCTGTTTCTAGTGCTAGCGTTCTTTTCAAGCGCTGGTTTATGGTTGTTGCTTGAGGCCGAGTTTCTCGCGATCGCGTTAGTGTTAGTGTATGTCGGTGCGGTTATGGTGCTATTTTTATTTGTTGTGATGATGCTAGACATTAATCTTGCAGAGTTGAGGGAGGGTTTCGCGCGCTATGTACCTGTTGCGCTTGTAGTTTCCGTAGGAATGTTAATTTCGCTTGGGTCTATTGTCGGTAGTGATAATTTCGGTCTCGAGAAAATTGCTGCAATTGAGCCTTACCCGAGTGATTATAATAATACTAGGGCTCTGGGGTTGGCGATGTATCAAGATTATATCTGGCCATTTGAGGTTGCTGCTGTGATCTTACTGGTAGCAATAGTTGCCGCTATTACGCTGACCCTAAGAGCAACTCGGCAGACCAAGGCAGCGGATCCAGACCATCAAGTGTTAGTACGAAGTACAGATCGATTGCGGGTCATCAAAGTGGTGCCCGAGGAAGAAGAGTAGGAGTTTCGCAAATGTTAGCACTATCAGACTTTCTGACCGTAGGAGCAGTTTTATTTTGTTTGAGTGTCGCCGGAATAATTATAAATCGAAAAAATGTCATTATTCTACTGATGTGTATCGAACTGATGCTGCTAGCTGTGAATACCAATTTTATCGCGTTTTCGCGGTATGCTGATGATGTTTCGGGTCAAGTTTTCGTATTTTTTATTTTAACAGTAGCTGCGGCAGAAGCTGCCATAGGACTTGCGATCCTTGTAGTACTATTTCGAAATAAAAACTCGATCAATGTCGAAGATCTGGATGTAATGAAGGGTTGACAATTTCCATGAAACTGATGTGTCCAATTGAAGTAGAGAATATTTAACAATGCAGAACTTATGTTTAGTTATAGTACTGTCACCATTATTTGGAGCTCTAATTTCCGGGCTGTTTGGTAAAAAAATAGGTCGCGCTGGAGCTCATTGGGTAACTATTATTGGTGTGGGAGTGTCATTTGTTCTCTCCTTAATTGTTTTTTGTAAATTAGTAGTTTGGGATGAGCCGGTCTTTAACCAGAATTTATATGTTTGGTTGTCGACAGGCGGGCTAAATTTTTACATTGGCTTTTTGATCGACGAATTGAGCGCAACGATGATGTTAGTCGTTACCTTTGTTTCATGGATGGTCCACATTTACACCATTGGTTATATGCGCGACGATTCAGGTTACCAGAGATTTTTTTCCTATATATCCCTTTTTACTTTCAGCATGTTGATGCTGGTTATGTCCAACAACTTCCTTCAACTTTTTTTCGGTTGGGAGGCCGTCGGAGTTGTCTCTTATTTGCTGATAGGCTTCTGGTTTAAGAAAGACACTGCTATATATGCGAATTTAAAGGCATTTTTGGTTAACCGTGTGGGTGATTTTGGTTTTCTGCTCGGTATATGCTGTGTATTCATGTACTTCGGAAGTCTTGACTATGAAACAGCGTTCTCTATGGCTCCAGCAATACAAGATGACGTAATGGTAGTAATACCGGGTTATGAATGGTCTGTGATGACCGTTATGTGTTTACTTCTTTTTGTTGGCGCTATGGGTAAGTCTGCGCAAGTGCCCTTGCATGTTTGGTTGCCTGATTCAATGGAAGGCCCGACTCCAATTTCAGCCCTGATTCACGCCGCCACAATGGTTACCGCTGGCATATTCATGGTTGCAAGAATGTCTCCGTTATTTGAGTTGTCGGAGGTTGCACTTTCTACTGTACTTATCATTGGTTCAATCACTGCTTTTTTTATGGGACTGCTGGGCTTGGTCCAGAGTGATATCAAACGCGTCGTCGCGTATTCAACTCTCTCCCAATTAGGCTATATGACGGTGGCTCTTGGCGTCTCAGCATACGCCGCAGGTATTTTTCACCTGTTTACGCATGCTTTTTTTAAAGCACTTCTATTCTTGGCAGCCGGCTCAGTGATAATGGGCATGCATCATCAGCAGGATATGCGAAAGATGGGCGGTTTGAAAAAGTATATGCCGATAACCTATTGGACTAGTTTGATAGGGTCTTTGGCGCTTATAGGCTTCCCTGGCTTCTCGGGCTTTTTTTCGAAAGATGCGATAATAGAAGCTGTGCACTTATCTCATATCGCGGGTGCCGGAATAGCGTATTACGCTGTACTATCCGGAGTTTTTATTACCGCGTTATACTCGTTTAGATTAGTCTTTTTAGTTTTTCATGGAGAAGAACGCTTCGACGAGAACACTAGGTCTCATTTGCATGAATCGCCAGCCGTTGTGACCATACCCTTGATGCTGTTAGCCATCCTATCTGTTGGTTCGGGAGCGGTGGCGATTACGCCCATGTTGTTTGATGGATTTTTCGGTGAGGGGATATATGTTGCTACTAATCATGATGTTCTGGCTGAGCTTGGTACGCATTACCACGGCGTGCTAGGGATGATGATACATGGGTTATCCCAGCCTCCATTTTGGCTGGCAGCGGCTGGCGTATTCACTGCATGGTTTTGCTACCTTAGACGACCTGAAATCCCCGCCAAAGCAGTTGCCTTTGCAGGTGCGTTGTACAGGTTACTGCTCGATAAATATGGGTTTGACCGATTTAATGACTGGTTTTTTGCCGGAGGGACAAGGCGTGTTGGGCAACTATTCTTTCGAGTGGGCGATGTAGCGATTATTGATGGAGCAGTCGTGAATGGCAGCGCAAAAGTTGTATCGTGGACTTCTCAAATGACTCGCCGACTACAGTCAGGATTGCTATATCATTACGCCTTCGCGATGATACTTGGGTTGATCTTCCTTTTGATCGTATTCGTGCATCAGATTTTGCTCGCGAACTAGGTATCCTCTAATTTTTAAAATAATTGTATAAAGAAAGAACTTATATATGGGTGATGAAATACGATTTTTAAGCATACTTATTTGGTTGCCTATCTTGGGCGGTATGTCTGTCATTTTTTCGGGCGCACGCTTTTCTGAAAATTTCACTAAGATCCTTGCTTTAGCTTTAAGCGTCATTACTTTTGCTATTTCTCTATTCATTTGGAGTCGATTCAACAATGATCTCGGTTCCATGCAGTTCACGGAATTAGCTCAATGGATCCCAGCTTTTGGAATACAGTATGCACTAGGTATTGACGGTATAGCTCTCCCGCTAATTATTTTGACCACATTTACCACTTGTATAGTTGTATTGGCCGGTTGGGTAGTTATTAAGGATAGGCAAGGATTTTATCTGGGAGCATTCCTTCTTTTGGAAGGGCTAATGATAGGTGTTTTCAGCTCTCTGGATGCCGTATTGTTTTACGTGTTTTGGGAGGCAATGCTAATCCCTATGTTTCTGATCATTGGGATATGGGGAGGACCACGCAGAGTCTATGCTACCATAAAATTTTTCTTGTATACCTTTATGGGTTCGCTATTCATGCTAGTCGCACTTCTTTACTTGTATTTTAAAGGTGGGACTTTTGACGTATTAGCTCTGCACAGCCTTGGTTTGACGATGATAGAGCAAAAATGGATATTTATTGCATTTCTATTAGCCTTCGCGGTTAAAGTACCCATGTGGCCCGTGCACACATGGTTACCCGATGCTCACGTCGAAGCACCGACCGGTGGATCTATTATATTGGCTGCTGTCATGCTCAAACTAGGCGGATACGGCTTTTTACGTTTTAGTCTGCCCATAGCGCCCGATGCTTCGATGGCTTTTGATGGTTTGATGATCGCTTTGTCATTAATTGCTATCGTTTACATTGGTTTTGTTGCTTTGGCTCAGCAGGATATGAAAAAATTGATTGCCTATTCTTCAATCTCGCACATGGGGTTTGTGACGCTCGGTTTCTTTGTGATTTTTCAGGTTGCGACGAACACTGGAGATTGGATGCAAGCGAGTGCTGGAATCGAAGGAGGCATGATTCAGATGATCTCGCATGGGTTTATCTCCGGCGCAATGTTCTTATGCGTTGGCGTCCTATACGATCGAATGCATAGTCGAGAGATAGGTGATTATGGTGGCGTAGTGAATACGATGCCAATATTCGCGTCATTTATGCTTTTGTTTGCGATGGCGAATGCAGGTCTGCCTGGTACTTCAGGGTTTGTAGGAGAGTTTATCGTGATACTCACCGCATTCAAGGCTCAATTTTGGTACGCATTCCTAGCAGCTACCACTTTAATTTTAGGCGCAGCGTACACATTATGGATGTACAAACGGGTTGCTTTTGGTGAAATAAAAAATCCGAAAGTGATGGAGCTTGTAGACGTCGATAAACGAGAGTTTTTTATGTTGGCATCACTGGCAGTCATGGTACTTTTATTTGGCATTTGGCCCGATCCCTTATTTGATATGATGCACGCGAGTGTTGAGCAGCTAGCGCAACATATATCGGCATCTAAACTTCCTTAGGCTTATTTTATGAACGATATTAGTTTAATAATGCCAGAAATTCTTCTCACTGGTTTTGTCTGCTTGTTGCTCATGGTGGATGTTTATCGCAAGCCTTCTTCGGGTGACGTCACTTTTTGGACTGCGGTAGTTTCGGTCGGTATTGTTTTAGTGAGCATTATCAACTACTGGCCCGCGGAAAAATCAACTGGATTTTCCGAAACGCTGGTTATAGACCCCATGTCAATATTGCTTAAGCTGGTCCTTTTAATTTCACTGCTATTCAATTTTTTTTACGCTCGCGAATATTTTAAACGAAGCGAGAAAGGACAGTCTGAATTTTATATCCTGGCAATATTCTCGGCGTTGGGCATGATGGTACTGATATCCGCGCAAAGTTTGTTAACCTTGTATCTAGGGTTAGAGTTATTATCTCTTTCATTATATGCGATGGTGGCGATGGAACGAGATTCGGCCTTAGCCTCCGAAGCTGCGATGAAATATTTTATATTAGGAGCGTTAGCCTCCGGGATGCTGTTGTACGGCATTTCTATGCTTTATGGCGTTAGCGGCACACTCAACTTAGCGGAATTAGCAAAATATTCTGACAAAGGTGATCAAAGTTTGTTGCTTGTTTTTGGTCTTGTGTTTGTACTAGTCGGTATCTCGTTTAAGCTGGGGATAGCACCTTTCCATATGTGGGTACCCGACGTCTATCAGGGAGCATCGACTCCTGTCACTTTGTTTATAAGTTCCGCCCCTAAGATAGCTGCATTTGCGATGGCGATAAGAGTATTGGTAGATGGTTTGCCTGGTTTATCCATTCAATGGAGTGCTATGTTAACTATACTGGCTGTGACATCTATCGCGATTGGTAACATAGTGGCGATTGCTCAGACAAATATTAAACGCATGTTAGCCTATTCGACGATTTCTCATATGGGATTTTTGATCCTGGGGGTCATTGCTGCAACCGCACAAGGGTACGCGGCATCAATGTTTTACGTATTCATTTACGCGATAACGAGTATGAGCGCGTTTGGTATAATTATACTTTTAGTAAGTAAGTCAAAGACACCTGAATTGATTAATGACTTTGCTGGTCTGGCGAAAACGAGACCTTGGATAAGTTTTATTTCTATGGTGGTTATTTTTTCACTGGCTGGAGTACCTCCCTTTGCAGGCTTCTGGGCTAAATGGTTTGTGCTGAAAGAATTGATTGCTTCAGGGAGTGTGGTTGTAGCAGCCGTCGCGGTTATTTTTTCTCTTATAGGTGCTTACTATTATCTGAGAGTGGTCAAAATTATGTATTTTGATGAGCCAACCCCAGACTCTCATGCCGGTAATCAGCCGTCATTAGGCATATATGTCTTCACTCTTAATGGTGCTCTTATTTTGTTTCTCGGCTTGTTCCCAGGGGTGCTTATGCATTATTGCTTAGTCGCCATGCAGGCCTACTAAACTAGATAGTTTCGAACGAGGACTAAGGGGAGGTAAGGTCTATAGGTTAATAGTGCCTCCTAGCTCGGCTCCTACCGTAATACTCTTTTCGTGTGTCCCAAATTTTTCCCAAGATGCGAAGTTTCTGCTTGTCAGTAAGATGACGGTTGAACCCATGTTGAAGCGCCCCAATTCAGTACCTCTCAGGATCTTTTCACTCTGGAGAGAGTGTAAAGTATCGGGTTTTAAATTGTGTTTTGGCCTATTGACAAACCTACTTTGTAAGTGCGTGTAGATCTCAAAGCTTCCAACATTTAGCGCTCCGACCATCACGAGCGCGAAGAAGCCACTATTACCTTCATATACAATCGACGCGCGCTCATTCACACAAAACAGGTTGTTGATATTGTTTACTGTATTTTTATTGACCGAGAACAGATGCCCGGGGGTGTAGCGTAAAAAGCGTGCTTCACCATCACTTGGCATGTGAATTCGATGATAATTATAGGGGGCAAGGTATATTGTGTGATAGGTACCGTTTGAAAATAACGCGACTAACTTCTCATCGCCCAGTAAACTCTTTAACGAGTAATGCCTCCCCTTAGCCTGAATAAGTATTTCACCTTTTATATCTCCAGACCGACTAATAGTCCCGTCCGCTGGGCTAGTTACTTTGTTTCGATCAAAGGGCTGGGGTCTCGCGTTGTTTGCAAGCTCTCGGGTGAAAAACTGATTAAATGTTGAGTAAGCCGATGGATCTTTTATTTTCGCATCAGACATATCGACCTTATAAACATAAATATAGAGACGTATGACCAGGCTGCTTAAGTGACCGAGTTGTAAGCGCGAACCTATTCCGAATAATGCTGACAGTGCCTTTTTAGGTAGAATTTTTTGGAGGAGGACGAACATAGCTAGTATCTTGAGTTAGGAGTTTTTTATGGGTAAGGAAAATTGCCAGTCGCTATTTTCTCCACAAAATGCAGAAAATAAGATCAGCTGATCAGTATTGAATTGCTCTGATTGTTTTACCCTTAACATCAAGTGGATTCCACCAGGTTTAGCCTCTAGTACCTGATTCGGTAATAACATCAAACGGCCTACGGGGCGCATTCTTGTGACCCCATCACTATTTGTTCTGGATGAGTGGATCATAACTTTTACGAACTGATTACTGTTAAAGTTATTTATGGTTTGAGTTTCTTGGCTATTGTTTTTGATTGAAAAGTAGGCAGCTGTGTACTTAGTTCCCGGTAGTGGCTTTTTGACCCATCCATCGAGGAGCTCTAGTGAGTCGCACGCAATAATTATATTTGGGCATAGGACTATCATTAACGAAGCCAAAAATAATTGGATCTTACTCATCATAAATTCCTTGGTAAAATGAAAGGATATTCTGGAATCGCTCAGTGATCTGTAACGAGTTGTGCGGAGGGGTGAGTACACTTGCCATATGTCCAGACGGGTCTATAAAGAAAATACCGGACGAATGCTCAATAGTGTAGTCGTCACCTACTTCATCAATTTTCATGAAGAGCGTATTGAAGGATCTGGCTACAGCTTTTAATTCATCGGTAGTCCCCGTGACAGCGATGAGATCTTTTGAGAAGTAGCTTGCGTACTTAGCTAGATTGGAAAGCGTATCTCTCTCAGGGTCTACTGATATGAAGACAGTTTGTAGCGCCAAATCCGAACCACTTTCCAGTCTTAGCGCTTTAGCGGCCTTGGTCATAGCTTGAAGAGACATAGGACAGATATCAGGACAATTCGCGAATCCGAAAAAGACGAGGGACCATGTGTTCTTGAAATTATCTAAGGTGAATGTTTCACCGTACTGGTTATTCAATTGTAACGGCTTTATCAACGGAGGATCGGGCCAAAGTATCCCTTCCACATGCGGACTATTATGTTCCGTAGTCATGGTTTTGGAGATCAATATTCCAGATAAAAACGCCATTACTAATATGCTGGCATAAACTATATATAAAATTTTGATCTTGGCGAGGCTCATATAGAAACTGTAATTAAAATAGTGAAACCTTTAATACTCATACGAAATAGATTAGGTGCTTCGACCAGTTTTGAGAGCCTTGTATCGCGCTAAAATCGCAGTGGTTGAAGGATCACTTTGATTGCAGCTAGTTTCTGAGTCTATGTCATCTATAATCGACGAAGCAAAAGCTTTTCCAAGTTCAACACCCCACTGATCAAAAGGGTTTATATTCCAGACGGCGCTTTGTACAAACGTCTTATGTTCATAAAGTGATATTAATGCGCCTAGAGTTTTAGGATTAAGCTCGTCCATATAAATCAGCGATGAGGGTCGGTCACCGCGTAGCTTTTTATAATCTTCGATATTATTTTGTCGTTCATTGCCCAACATTAACGCGCGCGATTGCGCAAGACAGTTAGCTACGAGCATGTCTTGGTGCTTTTCATATCCCGGGGCCGCCTTTAGAGCGAGTATAAAGTCGACAGGAATCTGGTGAGTGCCTTGGTGAAGCAGTTGGCAAAAACTATGCTGCGCATCGGTACCTGAGGCACCCCAGGTGACCGGCGCGGAGTGATAGTCAATAGTAGTGCCATCCAATGAAATACTTTTCCCATTGCTTTCCATTTCTAATTGCTGGAGGTACATCGGCAGACTACTAAGCCTATGTTCATAAGGGATTATCGCTAAGCTGGCACTTTTGAGAAAGTTTGTATTCCAGATACCAACCATACCGAGGATTACAGGTAGGTTTCTTTCTAGAGGTGCCGTCTTGAAGTGGCTATCTACCGTTGCAGCACCAGATAAGAAATCCACATACACGTCATAGCCATATTTCAATGCAATAGGCATACCCATGGCAGACCATACTGAGTATCTACCCCCAACCCAATCAGGTATCCTTAATATATTTTCTTTCTCGATTCCAGTTGCGTTGGCTTTAGCACTATTCGCTGTGATTGCTACAAATTGGTTTTTCAGAGACGTCTCTTTAGATAATGTGGATTTTAGCCAATCCCTTGCGGACTCATAGTTTCTAAGCGTTTCGGATGTACCGAATGACTTAGACGCCACTACAAAAAGAGTTTTATGGGGTGATAGAGATGAGACTAAGTCCCTGAATTTTTCTCCGTCCAAGTGATCCAAGAAGTGAATGTTCATCGCCGATGTCTCTTCTTCTCGCAAGGCTTCGATTACAAGTTTAGGACCTAAATTAGAGCCTCCGACCCCTATCATTACTACATCAGAGAAACTTTCACCATAATCGTTACACTTCTCTCCAGAGCGGATGGCATCGACCAGGATTTTTAACCGCGCTTTTGATTCTCCCGCCTCGGCGATAAAATTTTTCGGGACCCAGCTTTCGTTATCTGATGAAGCGCGAAGTGCCACGTGCAGAGCGGGCCTGTCCTCAGTGACGTTGACATGGACTCCAGAGAATAAGTCAGCTATCTTTTGTTTTATATCGCACTTGTTCGCTAGCTCAAGTAATGAGGATAGTGTCTGCTTGTCTAGACGGTTTTTAGAGGCATCCAAAAACAATCCCGCGGCTTCGAAAGTGAAGTCGCTTACTCTATTTTGATTCGCAGAAAATAAATCGATAATAGAAGTATTTTGAAGGTGTTTCGCATACTCGCGGAGTTGGGCTATCTGCTTTTGTGACTTCATAGTAATTTGCGCGTTTGATTCAAGGCTTTGGCAGCACGCACTTCACTTAACTGCGTTTGATGATTTCTTTCCATTAGCGCGGCTCTTCGACTATCGTCCAGACTGTCTATGCAGTTGTGGCAGGAGATTCCGTATTCATATTCTTTTAATCGTCGGTCATGAGGGGAGAGTGGTCTGCGGCAACCGTGGCATTTTTCGTAGTCTGCGGGTTCTAGGTTTGCGTCTACTGCTACTCTATCATCAAATACAAAGCAGTCACCTTCCCACATAGAGTACTTTTTGGTGCTGTCTTGTAGATAAGAAAGAATTCCGCCTTTGAGTTGAAAGACCCGCTTATGACCAAGTTCTAGGAGGTGTGCTGATGCTTTTTCGCACCGTATACCACCGGTACAAAACATTGCGATTGGTTTTTCCCTATCATCTTCTAAAAGTTCTTGGATTTGCCCGGGAAATTCTCTGAAGTTTTTAGTGTTAGCTCTCACCGCGGTCTTAAAAGTACCCACATCTATTTCGTAATTATTACGTGTATCAATTACCAACACATCGGGGTTATTGAGCAAGTCGTTCCATTCATCGCCAGATACATGTATTCCAGTATTTAATTCCGGTTTCACGTTTGTTAACCCAATACTCACTATTTCTTTTCTAACTTTAACTTTAAGTCTTTTAAAGGTGGGGATTGCGCTAGCGGCACTATTTATTATTATTTCTTCAATATTCAGTCTTTTTTTAATATAGGAAAGGAGCGCTTTGATGGCAGCGTTTTCTCCAGATACAGAACCATTCACCCCTTCTTCAGCAATTACGATCGTTCCAATAATTGCATTTCCTTGACAGAAGTTAGTGAGATCGATTTTAAGTTGATTAGTGTCGACAATTTGAATAAATCGATAAAAACTTGTTGTTATGTCGTTTTCTTTCATGGAATGCGCGAGTGTGATCATTGCTATTCAAAAAATATTACTTAATTGCTAAAAACCCTTCGAAGCAGAGATATTTGAATACTGATGTTACATCCTTAAATCCGGCTCGCTCCAATAATCCCATATTTCCCGAATGCGAGAATGGCTCCAGTACACTTTTGAGGCTTCGTGACTTCGAAATTATTTCGTCGCCACTGTAGCCTTGAGTGAGTTTGTAGTCGGTATACAAAGAGCTAATTATATCTTGAAAGCGAGCATCCGGGCTGCGAACTTTTTCAAAGAGCAAAAATGCGCCTCCCCAGTTTAGGGCCTGGTATATCTTGTCGAATGCATTTTGCCTGTAGCGCGGCGATATGAATTGCATCGTATAGTAGGACACCACAAGATCGGTCTTAAGCAGCTCGATATTTTCTATACTGTCATCTATGATTGATATTTTCTTATTATTTTTGCATTTTTCACGCGCAATGGTGACCATGTCTTTTTCAGATTCGACTCCGTAGAACTGGATCCCCTTATCTTCGTGGTGTGAGTCCAAATTTTTCAACAAAGTTGCAGTTGAACACCCTATGTCGTAACAAACACTGTTGTTTGTTAGAAAAAAGTCTGACAGACCTAAAGCAAGTTTATGACCTTCATTGTAAAATGGTACAGACTTTTCAATATGTTGCTCAAATTGTGTTCTAGTTTTGTTTGCGAACGTCCAACGCGCATTTTCTGCGTCTATTACATCGCCGATTTTTGCCATAAGAAAGTCTCTCAACGTAATGATCCTAGTATTCCCTATTTATTTTACATCAAGTTCGTAAAAGATGGTTCTTTTTGAATAAGAATTAAGCGATCATGGCTAGATGAGTAATTTTAAACAACAACTTGAGGCAGTTTGGGGAAGTTCGCTGGCAACCTATTTGTTCTCGGTTCGAGATTTATTGGAGAAACATTTCTCGTCTACTGAACTTAATGGCTGGTGGGAAAGGATAGAACCCGATCTGCTCAATACATTCAGAAAAAATGGGAAGACCAATTTTTGGGAGACTCAGATTTCACAATTACCGAGCATCAGAAATAGCAGTGTCGATGGGGAGCGTGTGGTTGAAGTCAAGAGTTCTGATGTCGTATCCCAACTTGATATCGACGATATACAGATTGCTTTACAAAATTTGAAACCCTGGAGGAAAGGCCCATTTAATTATTTCGGAATCCACGTTGATAGTGAATGGCGTTCTGATATGAAGTGGGCAAGAATATCTTCAGTTTTAGGATCACTTCAAAATAAAAAGATTCTCGACGTGGGCTGTGGCAATGGTTATTACATGTGGCGCATGTTTGAGAAAGGAGCTTCTTTGGTGCTGGGAATCGATCCTAGCGTTTTGTGCTTAGCACAATTTCGTTCATTGAGTAAATATGCACCCAACATGCCCGTCGGGATGATTCCGGTCGGTACTGAAACCCTTTCAGAAGAAATGCCATGGTTTGATGTCGTCTTTTCGATGGGCGTTTTTTATCATCGGCGCGATCCTATTTCCCACCTAATAGAATTGCGAAACATGTTGAAGCCTGGGGGTAGAGTGGTATTAGAAACTTTGATCATTGATAGCCATGAAAAAGAAAGGTTAATTCCTGAGAGTCGCTATGCGCAGATGAGAAATGTTTGGGAACTGAGTTCGCCACCCGTAATTGAGGAGATGCTACAAAGTGTAGGATTTCAAGACGTATCATGTATCGATATATCTAAGACTACGATAGAAGAACAGCGCACAACTCATTGGATTGACTCGTTTTCGTTGAAAAATTTCCTCGATCCTATGGATAGTAGTCGTACCGTGGAAGGATATCCTGCTCCAGTGAGAGCATGTTTTATCGCAGTTTTATGAAAATTTAACCTATTGAATCATATGGTTTTTTTCTGAGATGCCATTTTTTCGACTTCACATAAACTTCACAAATCTTATGGTAACGTCATCTCACGCCTAAATTTACGTTGGATAAACTGTTTTCGGCGAAAAAATTAGGGGAGGCAATTGTTGTTGTGACAAAAAGTTTTCGCAGTAACCGTTGTTAATTTTTTAGTTGTGCGCTGCAAGTGCGCAAAGAGGGAGAAAAATATGCGAAATCAATTCAGTGCTGTTGCTCTGGTTGTCGCGTTGGTATCACCTTTAGTCGTAAACGCCTTTGGCGAATCTGACTATATGGGATGGTTTAATGCAAACCAATCAGCGCAGCCCCAGTTTGTTGACGGCGACGTGATTACTTATGATAAAGCAGACTTAGTGCGGCCTTTTATTCCTAAAGAATTCCAAGATGAGTGGATCTTCCAAGGAATGGAAATGACCATTAAAGATGCTGGTGATATGCAAAATGGCCAAGTATACCTAGATGCTACTAAAAAGCATTATGGTACTGCTACGATAGCGTCTGATGGTGCGATCGAGAATTATCAAGCTGGTCGTCCTTTTGATCCGGAAAAATTTGTTCCAGGCGCTGACAGCGGATGGAAAATGATTTGGAACTGGAACTACCGCTGGCAGAATGATGGCGTGAACGTTGGTGAAGTCGAGTGGGTTTGGGTGCGTCGCGGTGGCAACCACGACAAACATGAAATCATGACTCGTTCAGGCGGTAAATATGCTCAGTACTACGAAGGTGGTGGTTCTTTTGAGCGTGTGCTAAATGGCCCTTATAAGCGCTATTTGATGGCGCACAACGCTAAACACGGTGCGACTGATTACCGCGTGAATGGTGGTAAAGGCTTTGCTAAAGGAACAGAATTCCGTGAATACACCGGATTCGTGTCTCCTTTTGATATCGCTGGTACTGCATTCTTGATTTTACGATACGACGATCCTCGTAAAGCCGATGACTCTTGGGCGTATATTCCAAGTTTGAGACGCGTACGACGAATCTCTGTTGAGGTAAAATCTGACTCATTACTAGGAACAGATCACACTTTAGAAGATTTCTATGGTTTCAATGGTCGACCAATGGAGCATGATTGGGAGTATGTAGGTGCTACTAATATTCTCGTAGTTGCTCGGTCAAGAAATCGTGAAACTGTTTATTATGGTCCTAATGGCTGGGCAGTAAAAGATGATTATGCTCTAAGGAAAACAGATGTTGTAAAACAAATTCCTAAGAGTTCCGCTCACCCCTACGCGTTTAAATTTATTCACGTAGACCGTGCGACTGGTGAATCTTACTACGCTAACGCTTTTGATAAAGCAGGTGAACTATGGAAAGTTTGGCAGTTGACTAAGGTTTGGACTGAAGATCCTTGGGTTGTTTTAGACGGAAAGGGAAGTCCTTTTGCGTGGAATGAGCCAGGTCAGTTTAGTCCAAAAGGAACTAACTTCCAGTTATTTCAAAGTATCAATGTAATTGATCTACAGAATAACCGAGGAACACTTGTTCCGTGTCGAGGAACTGAAGCTCCGAATCAGGATTTGAGAAGAGCTAAACGTGTACTTGACGTTAACTACCTAACTGAAGGTCGTTAAGCTATTTAAAAACAATCGTTTTAAAGGCCGTCCTAGTGACGGCCTTTTTTTTACTCTAAGATGGAAGTCCACGCGTCGCCCATTAGTTTGTTAGACGGTAGGCTTTCGTCCATGAGTTTTTCTGCAGCCTGGGACCCCACTATCGGAAGGCCTTCAGGATCGATGGCTCCGATTTGTAGGAGCACAGATGCTTGGTCCCAATAGATATGTTCGTGATACAGTTTGTTTCCCCGAAAGTTGACAATGGCCACCAGCGGAACCTGCACAAATTTATTAGTCGCTTTCACATTCGGAAGCATCCAGGGTACTTCGCAGGTATGGGTAAACGAAAATATCATTTCATCCACTAATCGATCACTCCCGACTGTTCGAGAGATAGGCACCAGCTTCGTATCTGGTGGATTCGAATTCACAAAGAAGTTTGTGTAGAATTTTTTGAGATCTTTGTACCCAACGCCACCTGTCATTGTTGGGATATGGTTGACATAAGGCTCATCGACCATCGTTGACATAGTGGCGTCCACATTACGCTCACCAAACTCATACTGCGTATGAAGTTCCCAAAGCGCAGTCAGGTCATATATGGGCCCTATTTTATTTCGTATCGCTTCTAAGGTTCTGGAGTAAGCAATCAAGGTCGCTGACTTGTTGTAGCTCGCGCTTGTTGGTGAAAAGAAGTCACTTGAGACGTCTGGATAAGAGAAGACTTTTAAATTGCCATGACCTTCTAGGTGACTAAATATTTCGGGGGTACTTGAATGTATAATGACGTCACATCTGGCTTTTGCCACATCGATATGCGGTGGCCCGTAACAGACTGCACATTTAATTGAGGAGTGTTTGGCCATAGCAATCGCGACGGGTGCTGCTTGACCGAACGATATTACTGCGATATGTCCAACAAGTGATTCTAATGATGTGACCTTGTTGATAAGCGAGTTTATTACGTCCTCGTCCGAATTTTCGGTTTTCAGCGATATACAGTTATAGCCTTCGGCTGCGTATAGTGTTGTATTTTTGATAATAATATTTTGATCATACCCCTTTGGGTACAATACTAAGATTCCCGGACCGTGAGCGTCTTCAGGTGTTCTAGCAGTGACCGCACCGTAATTCGCTCCTAATGCTAATTCGATTTCCGTGCTACTCAACGTTTCCCCCTTGTACTAATCATCTAATGTTATTCTATTGGAATACTAACATGTTCTACTTTTTTATTAATCACAAGGGGCTATGAGTGCGGAATCAAATTTCTAATATGTATAAACCGCAGCATTTTAAATTAGGCGTGTTTTCAGCGAATTGCTCAGGGGGAATGGCTATTACCAAAGTTGAAGAGAGTTGGGATGCAACTTGGGAAAATAACATGACATTAGCTGCGATGATGGATAGCGCAGGCTTAGAGTTTTCTTTACCGATCGCGCGCTGGGTAGGTTACGGGGGAGATACGGCATTTCAGGAACAGTCGTTAGAAACAATTACTTGGGCCACAGGTTTAATCGGAAAAACTGAGAAGCTAACCGTATTTGCTACGGCACACAGCGCATTCTTTCATCCTCTTGTTGCCGCCAAGCAGTTCGCGACTATTGGTGAGATTGCCGCAGGCCGTTTTGGCTTAAACATCGTATGTGGTTGGAATCAACCAGAATACGCAATGTTTAATTTGGATCTATCAGAAAACCATGACGTACGTTATCAGTTGGGACAATCCTGGTGGAATATAATCCGTCGTTCCTGGACCTCGACTGAGCCGTTTGATTGGGAAGATGCATTTTTTAAAATCAAGAATGGTCGTTGCACTCCACAGCCATTTTTGGAAACGCTACCGCCTATTATGAACGCGGGGTCATCACCACAAGGGCAGGCCTTTGCGGCAAAGAATTGCGATTTTCTTTTTACTGTGATGCTAGATATTAAAAGTGGCAAAGAAACCGTCCACGCTGTTAAGGAGCTCGCGGCTAGAACTTACAGACGAGATATTGATGTTTTCACAACTACATATGTAGTATGCCGGCCGACTGCGCAGGAAGCTATTGATTATCATAATTACTACGCAAAGGACATGGCTGATCACGAAGCCGTTGAAAGATTAATGGGTTTGATGGGGATGCACGCTCATTCGTTCCCTCGGGATCAAATTGAATCACTTAGAACAAATTTTGCCGCAGGGCACGGGGTATATCCGCTTATCGGAGACCCTGATACTGTAGCTGATGAGATTGAAAAAATCTCGCTAGCGGGCTTCGGAGGCATTTCAATGTCATTCGTCAACTACAACAGAGAACTTCCTTTTTTTATTCAGGAAGTGATCCCCCGTCTCGAGAGAAAAGGCTTACGGGTGCCAATAGGCACGGACTAGCTATTTTCTAGACCTGAGTGCCGAGCCTATCTGAAACTTTAGAATGCCAAATTTTAGTGTGCGAGCAGTCATCTGGGACTGGTAAGCCTACTCGAATTCCAAAATCAACTGCACATAGAGCGGTTATATCGCTAGCTGTGTATCGTTCTCCTGCCAAGTATTGCTCGGTTGTTAATCGGGATTCTAATTGTTGGTAGAACCAAGCAACACGAGCCTTTCCGCGCGTAACAAGTTCTGGGATAGTTGATACGCCCGAATAACCGGGCATTGCACGATTTTTGAATAGCTCATTGCTATTACGGAAATACTCACCAACAGCTTGCATGCCTTGCATCTCCGAAAACCTTTCCCACGATTCTATGGTTGCAGCTTCAATTGGATTCTCGCCTAGTAAATTTGGTTCCGGATATAATGTTTCTATATACCGGAAAATAGAAGTCGCCTCTGTAATTACAGTACCATCATCAAGCTGTAATGCGGGTAAAGTACCCCAGGGGTTGATCTTTATATATTCGGGCTGCAAGTTTTCACCATCAATAATACTGACTTCTTGCATTTCGATATCAAGATTTTTCTCTTTAATGAATATTCTAGCTCTTCTTGGGTTTGGAGCCATTCCGCAGTCAAATAACTTCATTCACTATTCCAAATTTAGATTAAATGTACTTTAACACTTATTTCATAAATTTAGCTACGCACGTTTGGCAATGATCGTCGATGTTTCCCAGAAGTGATATTCAAAATACTTCAAATTAGTCGCGAAGAGCCTATTTTCAATGCATTCTTTATCTGGCATGATGACAGTATGAAAAATTTAATACTATTAAGTTTGTTAGTGGCATTGTCTGCTAGTCTTCAGCCTGTTTTCTCGGCAAACGTAAAAGACGTCAAGAGACTGAAGTTGTTAAGAATGTGTAAGGGATGCGATCTGAGTGGTGCAAAATTACGCTACGCTGATCTTAAAAATGCGTTGCTTGTTGGCGCTAATCTATCAGGGGCAGACTTGAAAGCTGCTGATTTGAGTGGTGCAAATTTGACTGGTGCAAATTTGACTAATGCTGATTTATCAGAATCGGATCTGAACGGCTCTGTGCTAGTAGATGCTGATCTGCGTGGTGCCGAATTATATAATTCTAATCTGCTACGATCCGATTTAAGAGGTGCCGATTTGTCGACAATCGAAATCGATGCTTCGCGACTAATCGAGGCAACGATCTGTAAGACTAAAACAAAAGCGGGAGAGCAGAATAGAGACTGCAGCTAGTAGGTTAGTTTTACTATAATTTTTTGATTTAGACTATTGGGCTTTGCCTAAAGAAATATGACAATAAAAAATTACTCGCTACTAGATCTTGCACCTGTCAATGAGGGTTCTGAACCAGCAGATGCTTTCCGAAATGCCGCCGACTTGGCGAGGCATGCCGAAGGTTGGGGGTTTACTAGATACTGGCTGGCCGAGCACCATAATATGCCTGGGATCGCTAGCGCTGCAACATCAGTGGTCGTAGGGCATGTTGCTGGGAGTACCAAAACAATTCGGGTCGGTGCGGGTGGGATTATGTTGCCTAATCATTCTCCCTTAGTAATCGCGGAGCAATTTGGAACTCTTGAATCCCTGTATCCTGGACGGATTGATCTTGGATTAGGTCGAGCCCCAGGCAGTGACATGGTTACGGCGCGCGCACTTCGAAGAAACCTAGAAAGTAATCCAGACAATTTTTTTCAAGATTTAGGCGAGTTACAGGATTTTTTTTCCCCTCCTGGAGAATCTCAGCGCGTGCAAGCTGTCCCTGGTTCTGGACTAGAGATCCCGATTTGGATACTTGGTTCGAGTATGTTTGGTTCTCAAGTTGCTGCAGCACTAGGCTTACCTTTTGCGTTTGCATCTCATTTTGCGCCCGATTCTATGTTAGGGGCGATACAAACCTACCGCTCTCATTTCAAGCCATCTCGAAATTTAGCAGAACCTCATGTAATGGTCGGGGTAAATTTTTTTGCAGCGGAAACAGATATTGAGGCTCAGCGACTTTTTACTTCGTTACAAAAGCAATTCACCAATCTTTTTAGAGGGAGCCCTGGCAAATTACAACCACCGGTAGATTCTATGGACGCCTATTGGAGCCCTGCTGAACGAGTGGGTGTGGAGAGAGCACTACTTCACTCTGTGGTCGGGTCATCTTCTACTGTGAGCGAGAAGCTTGAGGAGTTCATCGAGCTTACTGGAGCCGACGAGCTAATGCTCACAGGGCAAATATATGAGCACAAGGCACGACTGACCTCGTTTGAGATAGCCTCACAAGTTTGCTCAAAACTAATCCATTAACCGTAATTACGTGAGACCAGTGTCTTCGTCAACGCCAATAAGCGAATTTACAGTTTGAACGCATTGGCCCGAGGCACCTTTACCTAGATTATCCAGTTGAGCCACTACGATAAATTGTTGTTTCTCTTGGTTATAGAGCAAATGAAGATGCAGTTGGTTACTGCCGTTTAGGGCTTGTGGGTTCAGAGAGTCATCTGCTTCGGCATAATTGGATTCTATAACTTTAACAAATTTTTCATTTTCGTAATGTTCCGAATATATTTGACGAATGTCACTAGCGGTAACTTTTTTCCCAATTTGCGATAGTGGCAAGGGCACGTGGACCAGCATTCCTTGTTTATATGGCCCCACAGTTGGCAGAAAGGTGGGATCTTTTTTTATCCCCGACCAGAGTTTTATCTCTGGCACATGTTTGTGATTGAGGTTAAGTGAGTAATCGTAACCGCTCAAGGTGACCGATCCTTCTTTGGGAGTGCGCTCAAATTGCGAGATTAGATTTTTACCTCCTCCCGAGTAACCCGATAATCCATGGATATAAAAAGTCTCAGAGCCGTCGAAGAGACCTGATGATATAAGAGGGTGAATGATAGAAACGGCCCCGATGGCGTAACAACCAGGATTACTTATCCGCTTGCTTGATTTAATCTCATCTCTTTGAGATTTATCATATTCAGTAAAGCCATAGGACCAATTACTATTTGTTCGGTGCGCTGAAGACGCATCTATGATAGTCGTAGCACTATTCTCTACTAAGGACACCGCGTCTTTTGCAGCTTCGTCAGGAAGGCAAAGAATAACTATATCGGCAGCATTAATTGCATTTTTACGCGAGATTCTACTTTTCCTTTCTTTATGGGGCAGTTGAATTAGATCGATATCCTGTCGGGCCTGAAGCATGTCAGAGATTTTAAGGCCAGTTGTTCCCGCCTCGCCATCAATAAAAATCGTTGGTTTTCCAGTCATTTTTTATTTTCCGGAGTTAGTTTTGTTGTTCTGTACTTTGATTCGCTTGTATATTAAAGGTTATTTGGGAGTCGACAAGTGTTTGTAAGTATTTGGTTTGTGATGTAACCCGTCTTATATGTCACGTCCAAGTTTCTCTGCTTCATAAATTATTGCTTCAATACGTCGGGGCGCGATCATATCTCCTAACTTATACGCTCGGATGTGCTCTTTCACCTCGGAATATAGCGCATCATTTGGATTTTGAGTCATCGCCATAACCACGGCAGATACGTTCGTCCTATGCGTTGGTTCTCCCCCCCAGATATCGTAAACCGAAATAGAATCCTCATATATCTCCTCTATAAAGTGCAGCGGGCTGAGTCGGACATTCAAATTTTTTAAGCGCGGCATTACGTAGGGCATGTCCAATGTTCGCTGTGTATCAGCTCCAATGAATGATCTAGGAGATATGATCTCAACGGCAATCTTACTATCGGCTAATAATTCAGCGAGGCCTAGAGGAAGATACTCTCCGGTCTCATCTAAAATAATGACGTTTTCTCCTAGACTATCCGGAGACGCCAAAGCCAACTCAATTGCGGTCTTTATGTCCATGACTATCGGAAGATGCGATCCTGGGATATTACCTCTTTCTGGCCTATATGGGCTGTAACCTGTTGTGGCCCAACGAGCGCCTGTTGCAAAGACTGTTATATCGCCCGAGATCTGTGTTTCAGTCATTTCGCTTAAAGTATTGATTTTAGCTCCCGCATTCATTGCTCGAGTCACTAGGTTGTCTATTGCTTTTTGCCAAGCTGCTCGAGTTGGCAATTTTTTGAGTAGATTGAGTCTGCCGCCTAGATCAGTACTAGATTCAAATACCGTCACTGCATGTCCTCTCAGAGCGGCAGTTCCGGCGAAACGAAGACCTGCGGGTCCGCCACCGACGACAGATATCTCTTTCGGTGAGTCTGCGAGCGATATACTTCCTTTCCCCCAATATCCTTCACGCCCCATCTCGGGATTTTGAAAACACGTTACCTCTCTATTGTTAATTAGCCTACTAATACAAATATTTGCACCAATACAATGTGTGACGTCTTTTTCATTTTTATTCAAACTTTTACTCACTAAATGAGCATCTGCCATATGTGCTCGCGTCATAGCAACCATGTCGGCATCACCGCTAGCCAGCATCTTTTCTGCGTGACTTAAAGTCAGGAAACGACCAACTATAAAAAGGGGGATATCGTCTCCAAT
Organism: uncultured Gammaproteobacteria bacterium; assembly: GCA_938075585.1. Lineage (GTDB taxonomy): Bacteria > Pseudomonadota > Gammaproteobacteria > UBA4457. The sequence goes on from CALJHG010000004.1 coordinate 106,542, forward strand.
AATTTTTCGAGCTTTTTTAGCACTTTCAGCCAGAAAACCTTCTTTCATGGTTCCCATCGGAGCTACTGCGACATGTAAAGTGTGGTAACCACCTGCCGACAAATCATAAAAATTGAATAGATCGCATGACTTAAAAATTTCCAGTTGTTGTTCCGCCTGTGTTGCAGTGATCCCAGCGTCACCTAAGTATTCATCAAAAGATAGCCTGAGCCCCATTACGAAGTCCGGTCCAAGTTTTTCCCGAATAGCTTTGCCGATATCAATTATCAAACGACAACGGTTCTCTATGGTACCGCCATATTTATCGGTACGTTTGTTAAAAGCAGGGCTTAGAAATTCTCCCAGTAACTGACTATGGGCTGCATGTATTTCGATTCCATCGAGCCCTGATTCTGAAACATTAGTCGCAGATTCTACGAAGTAGGAAATTAATTCATCTATATGTTCCAATTCCATGGCGATCGGCATCTCCTCGGTAACAGCCGATGGAATGCGGGATGCAGCCCACAATGGTCTCCAATCGTCAATGTATTGGGTACCATCGCCTTGGGCGCCACAGGCAAAAAGCTGGACTAGCTGCTTACAATCGAATTCGTGGACTGCTTCACCTAATTTTTTGTACCAAGGAATACAGCGCTTATCGTAAGCCACGCAACCTGCGGCATAGTTTCGACCGGTAGGATGAACTGCTTGTTGTTCCAGGATGAGTAATCCTACTCCACCCTTAGCGCGTTCTCGATAATAATTTATATGACGTTCACTAAGTGTTCCATCTTTCCCATACAGCTGGGTATGCCCGGTCATCATAATTCTATTTTTTATTTCGAGATTACCAATTTTTAGGTGGCGTTGGACATGACTGTAGTTTTTGTTACTTATACTAGACAAGTTGTTTCTCCCCGTAGACTGCCAGTTACTCTTTAATTTATCAGAATTTTTTTGTCTTATATTTTCCAAGTAGCTTGTTGAATCTCAACATTAGTTGAACTGGTCGTTATTATCTATATATAGAGTTAAAATAATTTATTCGTCAAGCTATGTATTAATCGGAGTATCGTATATGCGCTTTAAGCGTTTTTCCGCAGTTTTGGTCTTTTCCTTACTCAGTGGAGTCGGACTTATTCAATACCTTTCTTATAAGGATTCTCACCCCTCAACTGAGGATGCTTACGTGCAAGCACATATTGTCAATATTGCATCCCGCGTGTCTGGTCCTGTTATTAAATTACATGTATCTGAAAATGATTACGTAAATGCGGGCGATGTATTGTTTGAAATTGATCCTTCGGTCTTTGATGCCATAGTTCAAGGAGCATCGGCTAATTATGAGCTTGCTGCTCAGTCCACCGGGGCAAGTGATGCCGAAGTAGGAGTGGCTAAGTCTACATTAGAAGAACGTAAGGTGAGTCTTTCTAGGGCGAAGAGAGCATTAGAAAGAGCCACTTCTCTCGCCCAAGCAAAATTAATTTCTGAAGCTGAATTTGATGACGCGACTGCCACATATGCTGAAGCAAAAGCGTCTGTAGCCAGCGCAAATGCTGATCTGCGAAGAGCAGAGAGTGAGTCGGGTGCGAAGGGTGAGGATAATGCACGTCTCCGAGAAGCTGCTGCTCAACGAACTGCCGCTGAACTCGATCTAGCTTTCACCAAGGTTGTAGCTCCTGTTTCGGGTTGGATCACTAACCTTTCTTTGCGAGAGGGGGCTATGGTGATAGCTCGTCGCTCGCAGTTCTCTATTGTTGAAGATAGTGAGTGGTGGGTTGAGGCAAATTTCAAAGAAACAGATTTAAAGTCGATGCGACCGGGGCAGCAGACTACTATCGAAGTGGATATGTATCCGGATCTAACACTCCAAGGACATGTTGAAAGCCTAGGTGCTGGGTCAGGAGCGGTATTTTCATTACTCCCTCCTGAAAATGCCACAGGAAACTGGGTTAAGGTTACACAGAGATTTCCGGTCCGCATATCAATTGAGTCGCGACACGACGATCTTGATGAGATTAGGCCACTACGGGTTGGAGCCAGTGCGACTGTCACAGTCGACGTTAGGGAATGAGCGTTAGCCTAGAAGGTGACGAGGACAAGCCTTCGGTCGCCTTAGTCGTTGGCGTAATGCTTGTCGCCACGTTAGAAGTGCTTGATGTCACCGTAGTGAATATAGCACTTCCTCACATCATGGGCAGCTTTGGGGCGACGCCTGATCAGGTGACCTGGATGATCACTTCCTATCTTATTGCTACTGTCATAGTGATGCCGCTAACAGGTTACTTTGTATCGCGTTACGGTCGTCAGCGGACGATGCTTGTTGGCGTAGTTGGTTTTACTATCACATCCTTGGCGTGCGGTCTTTCATGGAGTTTAACTTCAATGGTAGTATTCCGCTTTTTACAGGGAGCATTTGGTGCCGTATTGGTACCTATCTCTCAGTCAATCTTACTTGATGCTTATCCACGTGAGAAAGCAAATCAGGCTATGGCTCTTTGGGGCTTAGCTATTATGGTCGCTCCAGTGATGGGACCTGTCATAGGAGGCTATATTACGGAATACTGGAGCTGGCCTTGGGTGTTTTTTATTAATATTCCTTTGGGCTGTATTGCGTTGTTTTTAGTCATTGACCGAGAGAAATCTCTCCCTAAAGGCAAGAGGGTAGATGCTGATTGGTGGGGTCTTTTGTTCTTAGCTATCGCCTTGGCTAGTTTTCAAACGGTACTAGACCAAGGACATATGAGAGATTGGTTCGAATCAACGTTCATTTGGATATTGTCTTGGATCTCCATTTGCTTCGCTTTACTTTTCATCGCGAGAGCGTACGGTAGGAATGATAATTTTATAGATATACGATTATTTTCGGATCAAAATTTCACATTTGGCTGCCTTCTCATGGCTGGGTATGGCATGGCTATGTACTCGAATATAGTGATGTGGCCACTTCTAGCTCAATCCGTTTTTAATTATCCTGCTGATCAAGCTGGTTGGATCTTAGCCCCTAGAGGCGTGGTAAGTGCGATAATGATGATTACTATCGGAACGTGGTTAGCCCCCCGCGTAGATATGCGTTGGATTATCGGAATTGGTTTAATTTTTTCCGCTTATGCAGCTTCGATGATGGCAGGTTTGTCCCGCGATGCTGGCGCATTCTCCCTTGTTGCACCAGGATTACTGATGGGTCTTGCGATGGCTTGCGTGTTTGCGCAACTCTCTACAGCGACATTCTCAACGATTGTCCCAGAAAAAAGCTCCGACGCGGCTGGAATTTATAACGCAGTTAGGGGGATAGGAGGGTCGATAGGTATCGCAATTACAAGCGCATTTTTAGTGCGAAAGGAGCAGATCCACTGGCATAACCTAGGAACTAATATTAGCGAAGTGAATCCAAATATTTATAGTTGGATGGAAAAAGCTGATATTGCCATCGATGAGCCGACTGCCGCCGCGAAGTTAGGGAAAGAGCTCTTTCGGCATGCCGAGATGGCAGCTTTTAATGACGTATTTTGGTTGGTAGCGCTGATGTTCATCAGTTTGTTGCCATTCGTTTTTTTTATGAATAACACTCAGAGAAGTAAGGGTGTTTTAATAGAGAAGAAGGTATCTCAAAAGGACTCATCATCCCACCAGGGGTAAACTTTTGGCATATCCGCTGAGACTTTGTCGATAAAATTTGGATGCCTTTTTTCTAGGAATGACTGTACACCTTCTTTAGCGTCACTAGATCTTCCTAAGGCGAAAATACTTTTTGAGTCGATTCGATGTGCTGCCATAGGATCTTTTTCGCCTAACATTTTCCACATCATTTGCCGAGTTAGAGCGATAGAAACAGCCGACGTATTCACGACGATTTCCCTCGCGATTGTCTTTGCCCTAATGAGAAGCTCGTCTTTTGGAACCACCTCTGATAGCAAATCACTTTGGAGTGCTTCTTGGGCGTCTATAATGCGACCTGAGAAGCACCATTGAAGTGCTTTAGAAATCCCAACTATGCGTGGTAAAAACCAACTTGAACAAGCCTCGGGTACAATACCACGACGCGCAAACACGAAACCAAAGCGAGAATCTTCTGATCCAATCCGGATGTCCATGGGTAGTAACATTGTGACTCCGACTCCAACTGCGGCTCCATTTACTGCAGCAATGAGAGGCTTTTGGCAGCTGTACATCTTTAAAGCAAGAATACCGCCTCCGTCTCTATGGTTCTCCGCCGCGCCCATTTTTTCAAAAGATTTTTGCCCTCCTGAAAGATCGGCGCCGGCGCAAAACCCCTTGCCAGCCCCGGTAATAATTATAACTCGGACCTCATCTTGATGATTCGCACTATCCAGAGCGCTCACTAACTCCTCTAGCATTTGAGGATTAAAAGCATTGAGTTTCTCTGGTCGATTTAAGGTCAATGTAAGGATATTCTCCTCGAGATCCCAATTGATGCATTGGTATTTCATATTTTTTCCTTATTTGGGTTTAGAGTAGGTGGCGACCCGGGCAGGATTCGAACCTGCGACCTGTCCCTTAGGAGGGGACCGTTCTATCCAGCTGAACTACCGGGCCTTAGAGACCTTCACAGTAAAGGTAAATTTTGAAATTTTTACGATCATGAGCGGGTGATTTTAGCCCACGTGTCGCGCAGCGTAACAGTTCTATTGAAAACAATAGTATCTCCGGCTGTCGTTTGTTCGCCGCGACAGAAATATCCCAGCCGTTCGAATTGGAATGTATCGCCTTCTTTGGCTTCCTTGAGGCTCGGCTCGCCGACGGCTTTGTCGCATTTGATAAGCGAGTTCGAATTGATATGTTCAAGAAAGTTTTCTGCGCTAGCTGGATCTTCAGAATTGAAAAGCCTATCAATTAAATTGACCTCCATTGGCTGCCCTAAGGTGGCCGATACCCAATGTATGATACCTCTTATTTTTCTACCGTCAGAAGTCTTTCCGCCGCCAGATTGTGAATCGTATTTGCAATGAAGCTCGATTAAGTTGCCGTTATTATCTTTAACAATATCTTCACAGGTGATCGCATACCCATAACGAAGTCGAACTTCACTATGTTTACTGAGACGGTGAAATTTTTTCGGCGGGTTTTCCATGAAGTCACTTCTTTCTATGTATATCTCACGGGTTAAAGGAATTTTTCGCTTACCAAAAGCATCATTTTTTGGGTGATTTGGTACCTCTATCCATTCAGTTTGCTCATCTGGGAAATTTGTTAAAATTACCTTGATTGGATCGATAACTACCATAGCTCGGGCTGCGTTAGTATCTAGATTTTCCCTAACACAATTTTCTAGGACAGCGGTGTCGATTACCGCCTGCTTTTTAGTAATGCCTATTCTGTCGCAGAAATCTTTTATTGCTTCGGCTGGGTATCCTCTTTTACGCATTCCTTTGAGGGTAGGTAACCTGGGATCGCCCCAGCCATTTACATACCCTTCCGTCACGAGTTGATGTAATTTTCTTTTACTGGTTACCGTATAGTTTAACTCTAGTCTTGCGAACTCTATTTGCCGAGGATGACAATCAATTGAGATATTATTAAGTACCCAATCATAAAGTGGCCGATGATCTTCAAATTCGAGAGTACAAAGACTATGAGTAACTCCTTCAATAGCGTCTGAAATGCAGTGCGTGAAATCATACAGTGGGTATATGTGCCACTGATCGCCAGTGCGGTGATGAGTGGTGTTCTTGATACGATATAGCGCAGGATCGCGTAAATTAATATTGGGGGAGGCCATGTCTATTTTTGCTCTTAGCACGTGAGATCCTTCTTCGAACTTACCGTCATACATTCCTTGAAATAGAGTTAAGTTATCTTTCACACTGCGATTTCTATGAGGACTCTCTGTCCCTGGTGTGGTTAAAGTCCCTCTAGTTAGGCGTATTTGTTCAACTGACTGGTCATCTACATACGCTTTGTCGTGTTCAATTAGTTCGCAAGCAAATTTGTATATTTGTTCAAAGTAGTCGGAAGCATAGTGTAGATGTCCTTTAAAATCGAAACCTAACCATTTGACATCTGCTTTTATCGCTTCGGCATATTCTTCTTCTTCTTTATCAGGGTTTGTGTCGTCAAAGCGTAGATTACAATAGCCTGAGAATTCGAGCGGGAGCCCAAAGTTTAAACACATAGATTTTGCATGTCCGATATGAAGAAAACCATTAGGTTCCGGTGGGAACCTAGTGATGATTCCTTGCTGGATCTTGTTCGACTCTATTTCGTTAGTCACTATGTGTCTAATGAAATTTGATGATTTACTATTCCCGTTATTTGACATTTGAGTATTCTAAATATTTGTTGTTTAACTTAGCATTATATCGCTACCTACATTAGGAGCACATCACAACGGAGCGATAAAAAATTTTAGGACCAATTCTTGGTTAAGGTAGCTATCCATATTCCAAGCGTACCAATAATCGCTACAAATACAGCGGCTGCACCAAAGTCTTTGGAGCGACCGATCAGTTCATCGTTTGCAATGGAAATTTTGTCGCAGATGGCTTCGATAGCGGAATTGATTAGTTCAATTATGATTAGCAAGAGCAATGAACCAATTAAAAGTACATAGTCTATTAAAGTATTACCAATTAGCCCAGCTAGAGGAATTCCAAAAAGTAAAATATAAATTTCTAATCGAAAGGCGTCTTCGTGTTGCCAAGCAAGTTGGAGGCCTTTTATAGAATAACCAAATGCGTTTTTTAGTCTGGCAATTCCGTGTGGTTTGGAGCGGGACACATTAATCATAGGATTTGGGAGCGTTGTTTGTTCAAGGTTTGCCAAATAGACTACTAACTTTACTATTATAGCGCAAAGCACTGATGTAACTATAGTTTACTATATTGACTACTTACGTACGATTTTATTTGATGTGTAATTATCTTGTATAAATAAAAATACTGTATATAATAACAGTATGTTTATTTATACAAGATAATTTACCGTGACTTCATCACTGACATCTAGACAACAAGAAATTTTTAGCCTTATCAAAAGGCACATTAAGAGAACTGGTATGCCGCCAACGCGAGCAGAGATCGCAACGCACTTTGGCTTTCGGTCCGCTAATTCGTCTGAGGAACATCTGCGTGCGTTGGCGCGAAAGGGTTTTATCGAGTTGATTCCAGGCACGTCAAGAGGAATTACACTAATAGAAGATGACCCTTTCGATAGTTACAAAATACCCGTTGTTGGACAGGTCGCTGCAGGACATCCTGTATTAGCTATCGAGCATATAGAGCAATATTGTTCTGTTGATCCTTCAGTATTTCATACACGTCCGGATTATTTACTTCGCGTCAAAGGGGATAGTATGCGCGACGCGGGTATATTAGATGGGGATTTACTTGCCGTAAAATCCACACGAGATATAACAGATGGACAAATTATTGTTGCCCGCATTGATGATGAGGTTACTGTGAAGCGATTTAAGAGAATCGGTTCGATTATTCACTTATCCGCCGAAAACCCTATATTCCCGACAATAAAAATTGATTTAGATAAAGTAGATTTCTTTGTTGAAGGTCTAGGCGTTGGTGTTCTTCGAGTCGAAGTGTTGTGAAAAAAAATGAAATTTTTCATGATGGAGTTAGTTTAACTTATGGTGATACACTTACTACTAATAAAGAAACCTACTCAAGTACTTTTGACGACTTAGATCGGGCACTACCCGACGGTGGATGGCCCCGCGTTGGGATAACCGAAATTCTAATCCCCACTATAAATGCAAATGCTTTGCGTCTCTTACTTCCGGCGTTGGCAGAAATCAGTAATAAAAGATGGGTTGTTTTGGTCAGCCCTCCATACACTCCTTTTTCCTTAGCATGGAGACAAGCTGGTGCTGATGTCTCTAAAATTTTAGTTGTTGATTTACCAGAATCTGATTCTAGTAATAGAACAAATATCCTTTGGGCTTATGAACAAGCATTAAGATTCGATGACTGTGGTGCTGCATTATTTTGGGGAGACGAAATGAGTACCGTGGAACTGCGTAAATTATACCTTGCTGCAGAGATGGGAGACACGTGGGGTATTGTTTTTAGATCTATTAAGTTTGCGAATTACTCTTCTCCTGCATCTTTACGAATACGGTTAGACGCATTACCACCAAGTAAATGCCATTTTACTCCGGATAATCTATCGTCAACAAAACTCAAAGGAACCATTATTAAGGGTTCTAGCTATTCGATAGGACAACAGTTTTTATTAGAAATATGAACTCTGATTCATTAGTAGCTTCTTCGACAAAAAATAATTTGTCGTTTGATACTGAAAAGAATAAAAGAACCAACTGCCCACAATTTATCGGAAGCACGGAGAATTTGTGGGTTTATTTATATTTTCCTTACTTTTCAATCGAGGTTTTGGTAGGCAATATGATTGCTAAACAGCCGTGTGCCTCAGTTACAAAAATTAAAGGAATTATCACAGTAGAGGCAGCCAACCCCCAAGCTGAGGCATTAGGTATAAAGTCGGGGATGTCTGTGCAGTCGTTTTATATAAATGAACGGGTAAAGCTTTTAAAGCGCAATCAGGAAGTAGAGTACTTCGCTTTAGAATCTCTGTGCGACTGGGCCTTAAAATTTACTCCGAGAATGTCAAAGGTAGGCTATCAAGGACTTTTACTTGAAGTTAAGGGAAGTCTGAAATTATTCGGCGGGATCGGAAGTCTTATGAAGCAGATGGTGACTGAGTTGAAGTCCTTAGGTTATAGGCCTGAGTTCGCCGTCGCTCCGACACCTTCTGCTGCTGTTATGCTTTGTAAAGATAAGCCTAATGTAGTCATAGCAGATAAAACGAATTTAAAAAAAGTATTATCTATAACTTCTGTTACAGCGTTATTAATTAGTCATCAAGAGAAAAAAAATCTTAGAGATTTAGGCGTACGAAATTTAGGCGACTGTAGACGCCTCCCTCGGATTGGACTGAGAGAAAGATTGTCATCTGATTTTGTAGACATGTTAGATTGCTTGTTTGGCGATAAGCCGGAGTGCATAGAAGAGTTTACTCCAAGAAAATTTTTTGAATCTACTTTCTGTTTTTCCAGTGAAGTGATGGAAATTAAATCAGTGACACATGCGGCCCAGAATCTTTTACGCGACTTAAAGCTTTATTTATTCCGAAGACAAAGTATTCCCTCTCGATTAATTTGGCGGCTAGAAGGTAACGATAACCATCGAGATTTTTTATCTATACGTTGTGACGATAGTGCGAGTCAAGAGTCGATTATAAAACCATTGGTCAGCTATCTATCGAAACGGAAACTAGCAGGTAGGTATTTGTCTTCTCTTGGATTGAAAGTACTTGATGTGCCAAAAGATTTGAGTACTAGAATGGATTTCTTTAGCAGTAAATTCAGGGGAGAGAAGATTGCAGGATACGAAAGTCTTGTTTCCGGGCTAAAGAGAAGATTGGGAGAGAATGCTATTTATTTTTTAAAAGAAGGTTCTTCATATGAGGCTGAAGATAACTGTTCTCGAAGAAGTATTAGTAGTCATCGGTTAAGTCCTACTTCTCACTACCATCCTGAAAGGCCGTTATGGCTGGTTAAAAAGCCTGTAAAACTTCCGGTTACCAATCGATGGCCGGAGTATCAAGGCGTATTAATGATTAAATTAGAGCGTGAGCGTATTTTAACTAATTGGTGGGAAACTAATATGATTGCTAGGGATTATTTTATAGCATCTACTGCTTGCGGGCGACGCATTTGGATATATAAAGAGTTAGGTGTCTTAGATAGTTGGTACTTACGGGGAATTTTTGACTAGTGGTTTTCCCCGTTATAAACAAATTATCCTTTCTTATTCCATGACTGGGTATACTAAGACTATAATCAAAAGCGCTACGATACATTATATCTACACTAATTTTACCTTCAAAAAAAACATAGAAACCATGACAGCATGATGACTTTAGTGTAATGTGCGGATATACTATCGAAATTGAAGTGCAAATTGCTAAAAAAAGCTATATAAATGCGAAAGTTAAACAAAAAACCTCATTTATGTTACGAGCAGGTTATAATGTTAAACACTGAATAATTAAGGGGCCGAGTCGCAGTAAAACGACTCGTGGAGTCAGCTTGAATAAAAATAATCAGATTCCCATGCAAGTTACGCCGTTAAATAGTGCATTACCATTGAGAAATGCCTCATTTAATACTTTGACCGACGCGCTTGAATACGCTGCGAGGGGAGATACAGGTTACAATTTCTACGATGGCCGTGGGGACTTGTCGAGTGTTCTTAGTTACAAAGAATTACGTACCGAAGCGAAACTACTCGCGGGTAAGCTCTTGGGACTGGGTTGTCGACGCGGTACACGAGTCGCTATCGTGGCTGAAACTGATCCGATGTTTCACAGGTTCTTTTTTGCTTGTCAGTATGCAGGTTATATTCCGGTAGCATTACCCGCGGGATTTCAGATAGGTGCTCGAAAAGCCTACGTAGAGCAACTGGAACGAATGTTAGATAGCTGCGGGGCTGACTTGGCTGTTGCGCCGGAATCTCATATCGGTTTTCTAAAGCAGGCCGTAGAGCGGTTAAATTTAGTCAAAGCTGGGACCCCTGAAGAATTCGATTCCTTGAGTAAGACCAATATCTCGATGCAGCCGTTAGATCAAAATGATATCGCGTACTTGCAATACACATCAGGCAGCACGAGGTTTCCTCGCGGAGTAGAAATATCTCAAAATGCTGTGATGACAAATTTACGTGATATTGCAGTGCATGGACTGAGAATAAGTGAAAGCGACAGAATGGTTTCTTGGTTGCCTTTATACCATGATATGGGTTTGGTGGCGTTTGTTTTATTGCCTCTTGGTAGCCAGCTTTCAGCTGATTATTTGAGTCCGCGCACATTCGGTATGCGGCCACGTTTGTGGTTGAAGTTGATATCCCAAAATCGTGGGACGATTTCCTCGAGTCCGCCGTTTGGATATGCGCTGTGCGCAAAACGCCTTCGCCTGACTGATCAAGATCGATATGATTTAAGTTCTTGGAGAGTTGCATGTGTCGGAGCAGAAAGGATTCATCCTGAGCCGCTTAGACAATTTGCGCATGTTTTAAAAGCTGCGAATTTCGATGCAAAGGCTTTTGTAGCTTGCTACGGGATGGCTGAGTGCGCATTAGCCATTAGCTTTGAAGAACTCGATGTTGGTATAACTTCGATACAGGTTGATAAAGATAGTATGTCGAGAGAAGGTCTAGTCAGACCCTTAGATGATAAGCACGCGGATGGGCTTAATTCTTTGACCTTCGTTGACTGTGGGAAAATTTTGCCGAGTTTTGAAATGGCGATTCGAGATGACGCTGGAGATGATCTGCCGGATTATCAGTGTGGTCGTATATGCTTGAGAGGACCCAGTGTCATGACTGGTTATTTTCAAAATCCTACCGCCACTGACGAATCACTTTCTAAGGAGGGTTGGCTAGATACTGGTGACATAGGGTATCGAGTCGGTGACAACGTCATAGTTACCGCGCGTCGTAAGGATGTGATTATTGTCAATGGACGTAATATTTGGCCGCATGATCTAGAGTATCTGGCTGAGACGCTTCCAGGAGTTCGGTTCGGTAATGTTTCTGCATTTTCATTTGCTGATGACACGGGATCTGATCAAGTTGTTATGGTAGTAGAGTCGAGAGAGTCGAATCCAGCAAAAGTGCGAAGCTTAATTAATGAACTGTCTGGTTTGATATCGAAAAATTTTGGGATGGCCTGTCATATAGATCTTGTGCCTCCTAGGACTCTCCCCAGAACCTCTTCGGGAAAACTTTCACGTTCAAAAGCGAAGCAAGACTTTTTAGCGCGCTTGGAAGTTATTGACAATGATACACAGGTTATAAGCGCCAACGCTTGATATAGGCTAGAAAGTTGCACATTATTTTAACTGGCGGAACCGGATTTATCGGAAGCCAGTTGCAACAATTTTTGGTTTCTTCTGGTCATACAGTCGTGGTGTACACCAGAAAACAGCGCGGCAGAAACGCCAATATCCTAGCAAGTTGTTCTAGTGTCCAAGGTTCGCTTACTGATTCGGAGAAAATTAACAGATTAATGTCTGAGTGTGATCTCGTGATTTATTGCGCTGGTAGCGTCCGAGGTGCGCGGCCAAAAGATTTCTTTCAGGCAAATGTAGCTGGTCTAAAGATATTTGGTGAGGCTTTGGCGAAATCTGGAGGTCGTATGTTGCTCATATCATCATTAGCAGCGGAACGGCCACATCTCTCTGACTATGCGAATACTAAGTACCTTGGTGAAACCGTTCTTGAAAGTATAGAAGGTCTGCATTGGTGTATTCTGCGTCCGCCGGCGGTCTATGGCGCGTCTGATACTGAGCTGAGACCTTTATTTAAACTGATGAATCGAGGTATTGCATTAATTGTTGGACCAAAAGACCAAAGACTATCGTTGCTACATGTCGATGATTTAGCTAGAGCGGTGTGTATGGTAGTTAGGTCGTCATTGGCTTTTAAGAGTCGGAAGATGACACTTCATGATGGCAAAGAGGGTGGCTATCTTTGGAGCGAGATCGTTAAGTCTGTGAGACCTCGTGGAGTGACTATCACGATACGCTTGCCGCAAATTATCTTGATTTGCTTCGCGAAAATAAACATGCTTTTTGCTTCTATTTTTGGATACCTGCCTATGCTTTCACCTGGTAAAGTCAGGGAACTTTCGGAAACCGCTTGGGTCTGTGATAATGCCAAGATTAGTGAGGTATGTGACTGGGAACCGCGTGTAAATCTTCAGCAGGGTATGCGGAAAATTCTGTAAAAACTTTAACAATATTTCGGTGATAGAATTAGATGACACATGCAAAAATTGTGACGCGACTAATTGAACTTCTTGAGAGTTTAGTTGCTAGTGTCGAAAACTTTGATCAAGAAACTGCGCTAGTTGGAGATGCTGGCTTGGAGTCAATTCAGGTTATTGAATATTTGTGCGAGGTCGAAGATGATTTTGATATAGTTATCGACGAGGAAGCTCTTTCTTATGTGAATACAGTTGGGGATCTCGCAGAAACTATTTTGAAAATTAATCTTGGTAAATCTTCATGAGTTTATTTGAAAAGTTTTCTCAAGCTCGCGCATTAGAGCAAGCGCTGATGGAAATGCCAATCAATCCGACCGGTACTATTATTAGCGAAGTCGTGTCTGCCTCCGAAGCGATAATTGGCGGCCAACTGAAGATAATGGCAGGTACGAATAATTATTTAGGCCTTACGTTTGATGCTGACTGCGTGGCCGCAGGACAACAAGCTCTGCTTGAGGCCGGCACAGGTACCACTGGATCTCGTATGGCTAACGGTACGTATCAGCAGCATTTGGATTTAGAGATAGAGATTGCAGAATTCTTTGATTTATCCCATGGGATGGTTTTTTCGACTGGTTATTCGGCCAATATCGGAATGCTAACTGCACTTCTCAATACTGAGGACTCGGTACTTATTGATTCCGAAGGACACGCTAGTCTCTTCGACGGGTGTCGAATGAGTGGTGCAAAAATATATAGATTTAAGCATAACGACCCAGAAGGTCTGCGCAAGAGACTGAGCAGATTGGGGGAAGCAGGTAAAGATGCTCTTATTGTTGTAGAGGGACTTTATAGTGTTCGAGGTGACTGCGCGCCGTTAAAAGAATATGTAGACGTCAAAAACGAGTTTGGAAGTTATTTGATGGTAGATGAGGCTCATTCACTTGGCCTATATGGAGAAAATGGTCGCGGTTTGGCTGAAGATCAAGGTGTAAGTGACGAGGTAGATTTTGTAGTTGGAACCTTCAGCAAAAGCCTTGGTTCGATTGGGGGTTTCTGCGTAAGTAATCATCCGGAGCTAAGTCTAATTCGTTACGCAAGCAGGCCATATATTTTTACGGCATCGCCGTCTCCATCGGTTATAGCGACGACTAGACAGGCTTTAAAAAAGATTAAAAATTGCCCTGAATTGCGACAAATAGTTTGGTCAAATGCGCAACTCTTACACTCTGGCTTGTCTAAACTTGGATTTCAAATAGGGGCAGACGTCAGTCCTGTGATTGGAATCCCTTTTGAAGATAGAGAGGTTGCTCTTACTTACTGGCAGGATTTATTTAATAAAGGAGTTTATACAAATCTAATATTACCGCCAGCAGCTCCAGATGGCGGGAGTTTGATCCGTTGCAGTGTGACCGCGGCGCATAGTAAGGAGCAAATAAGAGTCATACTAGACGCCTTCGACGCGATTAAAAATGGTTGACTACTAGAGGAAGCGGTTGATTTGGTAGTGCACTACTTAAATCCACCTCGTCGAAAAATTTTCCAGATAAGGGGCCACGAGAAGATAAGTGGGTATTTGAGTTGTAACGCAGTAGCATTTTCTTTTATCCCAGTGTGTCTTTCTATTTTCCAAAGTAAATATTCAAGAGGCTGGTTAAATGTGCTTGTCGCTTTCAGTAGACGGGCTATTGATAAAAAGATTCCAAGTGTCCTTCGGGCCTTCCATCGTAATTTAGTTTTGAGACGATATTTATTAGAGCATTCGAAAGTCCATTCATTATTTCCTGCTGTTGATAGTCCTAAAGTATCTGAGTGTTCAGTAACTTTTGACTCAAAGTAGTCTTGATGGTGCTTCACTATTAGAGTTATTTTATCCTGACTTTCCGCCCTTAGCTCGGCTCCATAGGTAAGGGTTAGCGCCGTTTCCCACAATTGTGTACTAGTGAATGATTTCGGAGACATACCTAATGCTTCTCTCATCATTCTTTTTTCTGACGACCCAATAAGGATATTTAAAGTATTCTGAACTTTTTCATTTTTCACATAAAGAATACTGCAGGGTTGACTGAAACGCGCCCATAGATAAGGGTGGAATCCTGTTGTTGTTTTTTTTTCAAGGTGCTTTAGTGAGATAGTTGCGTATTTAGCACTGCATTGCACGTTTCGTTTTGAAAGACCTAATTGATATACATTTGGTTCGAGTAACTGATTAGCTACTTTTTGCCAGACGGAGGGGAGTTTGTCGTAATCAGTGAAAATAACGTAGAAGTCTGGGAGTGTGTCTCGTTTTCCACGAAGCCACGAACCATAAAGTATCACAGCTTCGACATTATCACCGTATTTTTCTATTATTGCCGCTAGGAACTCATCGGGCCACCAATCTTCAAGGGGTTGGTTGCTAAGAGTCATAGGCTTGTTTGGTTTGAGAAAACGTTTTGAATGCTTTAGGGGATAGCTCTGCGGCGCGGGGATCTTGCAGCCAAGATTTTAGGTGACCTTCGCTCACTCGCACAAAGACTGCGTAGGTCAGTCTGAAAAAAAGTAGGACTGTACAGATCAAAGTCCATCCGACCACACTAATAAATCCCAAAGACGGTTGGCCCCGTATGGTAGCTACCGTGAGAATGACTAAGCATGGGTTTCGTCGTGCGACGAATAGTCTAAAATACGCGTCGACTGGCCTCCACGCGAACAGCGAACAGTTTCCCAGTCCTTCAAATAATCCTTCCGCGATACGGCCCCCTATGTATGCGCAAATCATTACAATGCTGAGGTCAGAAAGACTGTAGCCAAAAAGAGAAGTAGTTCCTGATAAGCCGATGCCCCAATAAAAGTACCATATTGGTGGGTGAATAATATCCATGCCATGATCCAAAATGTGTCCTGCTTTGCTAGTGCACTCGGTGATACGTGCTAATTTACCATCAACAGTATCCAGTAAAGTCATGACCCAACCGCTGACAAGTCCCAAGGCAAATAACCCTTTTGCAAAACATACAAGTGCGAGCAGCATTAGCAATGCCCCAACTATAGTGACAATGTTTGGTGTGATACCGAACTGCACACATAACCTGACTATAGTTTTTGCAGGGCGGGGCCACCACCACTTAGTCACAAAATCAGTTATTCCTTTGTAAGAATTTCCGTACAGTAGAGATTCCAGCTCCTCGACCGAAAAACTTGGGATATGTTTTAGTAACGGAGGCTTCGATCGTCTGAGTTTATCATTATATTGTTCAAGTTTGGCTTGCTTATTACCTATAATTTGGGGGGGCGCGATAGAACCAACGGTCTGTTTATTTTGCTCGATTTTCCCAATGTCACATTTGAGAGCTGCAATGATATGCGTATCATCGCAAATCAGGAATTCAGAACTCGATTCGACGAAATTTCTAATAGTGTGGGCATCGAACATAAAGTTTGAGTCGATTAATAATACTAAGCTTTCAGGACTTTCTGTAAGCGAGCATTCGGAGGATAACGGGATATTTATAGAAGCCAATTGTTTCTGGATTCGATCTGCAGACTTAAGTCCCCACAGGACCGTACGGTTGTCGGAGACTATTGTGGCAGATTGGGACATAATTAAATCTCATGCTTAAAAAATTAGATAGGCATGCAGTATAATAAGTTCTTGTTGCATGGGCAAAATGAGTAATTAATTAGATATGCGGATTATACATTTAACCGATCCTCACTTGACTACCTTGCCTAGTTTTGCTGCAGGTAGGTTTTTATTTAACAAACGTTTTCTTGGCGCAATGTCTTGGTCACGTAGGCAGAAGTATCACCTTAGATCGCAGTTAGATCTCTTGGTGAAAGATATTAGGTTGGAAGCTCCTGATTTGCTTATATGTACTGGAGATTTGGTGCAAATAGGAACGGAGGCGGAAATTATTCAGGCGAAAGATTGGCTTGATGAACTTGCCAGTATATGCAGGGTAATTTTAGTTCCTGGTAATCACGACTGTTACCAGCGAGAGTCATATCAATTAATCGAGAGATATTGGAGTCCTTATTTTTTTCAGGAACGTCACAAAGATCAAGGGTTCCCGAGTATTTTTCAGCATCAAGGAATCACTTTTATCGGACTCTGCTCCGCTCAGGCCGAGCCTTTTTGGTCTGCTAGAGGTATGTTGGGAGGAGAGCAACTAGAAAAATTGAAATCTATTTTGGAAACAAGTTCTGATACTTTTCAGTGTATTTTCCTGCATCACCCGCCGGTGCCTGGTATGTGCGCGAAGCGAAAGTCGTTGAGAGATGCAATTTTACTCTCTCATTTGCTGAAAGAGCAAAATGTTCAGATGGTTTTGCATGGGCACGTTCATCAAAATCAAATTTACACTGCGAATGAGCGTACTAAAGTATTTGCCACTGCCTCTGCTTCCAATGTGGCAGGACATGCGCCTGCATCGTATAGATTATTTGAAATTAAAGCTGGAGGTCGTGACTGGGAGGTTTTAGCATCGCTTAAGGTTTTCGGTTCTTCGATAACAAAGGAACTTACACGACATTCTTGGTAGTTTTTTAGTTGGTAATGGTACGTTAGATTTTTTTAGTATACTGAATAGCAAGTAATAGAATTATGATCGGAGGTACCAAGACAGACATAGCCGGGCTCAGTTCGAGTAGTGCCGCCAAGTGGCCTGAGATCTGTTGAAGTAGATAAAAAATAATTCCGATGGCTCCAGCCAAAAGACTTCTGGAGCTAGTTGAACGGAATTGAACAGATGATAGGGCGATAGGAACACCTATTAAAGCCATGGCAACCAGCATTAGAGGGAAGGCCAGTCGCTGCCATAAAACTAGCTGATGTGTCCGGGTGCCTACTCCATCATTTTGATTTGTCCTAATGTACTTGATTAGATCGAACGTCGACAACGCGCGCGGAGGAGTGACTAAGGCACCTAATTGATCAGAGGTAAAAAAGCTTTTCCATGTTAAAGACGGCAAGGTTCTCTTAGAAGGAGCTTCGACTGAATTTAGCCTAGTTTCTGTAACATTTTTAAGCTCCCATAGCCCGTCCGAACGGATCTGTGCATTTTCAGCTCTAATGGCTCTCAGGACATTACCAGATTGAGATAGCTCGTAGATTTCTAGTGCACCGACTATATTATCGGAAGCAAACGCTTCAATCCTGATCAATTGATTATTTTTCTTGCTCCAAAACCCGTCAGCAGTGTAATTCGTCTGCTCTAATATATACGCTTTGATTCGTTGAGCTTGTTGTTCGGTGGAGGGCACTACATAGTTCTGCGCAAGAACTGCTAATAAAGAGATAGCAAAGGTTACATAAACTATTAATTTAGAAAAGGATATGAC
>CALJHG010000005.1 GCA_938075585.1 uncultured Gammaproteobacteria bacterium
ATGAATCACTTTTGCAACGCCCACATACTCGTCAGAACCACCCAAATAGGTCGCGAAACCGATCAATACAGCAGCCATACCAACAAAACTATGTAACACTGCCACTAACTCAGGCATTTCAGTCATTTGTACTCTGTAAGCTACCGTCAACCCAATCAACGCCCCAACAAGCATAACGGGCGCCAACAATTTCAAATTTGCCGACTCACCAAGCAGCTGTTGTTGTTGAGCCATCAATGAAATCGTAACAGCGATGGCAATAACCATCCCAACTATTCCATAGAAATTTCCCCTCCTCGCTGTCTTAGGATGACTTAATCCGCCTAAACTAAAAATAAACAGTACGGCTGCAATGATGTAACTTCCCGTAACGATTCCAGAACTCATTAACTCTTTCCCTTTTGAAACATACGTAACATTCTTTGTGTAACATAAAAGCCACCCGCGATATTAATAGTAGCAATTAATACGGCTATACTTGCCAGGAGAGCTACCAAGGAATTCCCGCTTGGAATCTGCAAGATTGCTCCTATTACGATGATGCCACTAATTGCATTCGTGACGCTCATCAATGGTGTATGGAGCGCGGGCGTTACATTCCAAACCACCTGATAGCCGACAAAACAAGCCAAAACAAACACCGTTAAGTGCGACATAAAGTCAGGTGGTGCAACCCGAGCTAACAACAGTAAGCCAACTCCAACAAAACCAAAACCTAGCATACCCACAAAACCACCACCTTCTTTAGCGACAGGCGTCGGCTCTGACGAAACTTCAACAGCTTTTTCCGGAGTGGGAGCCGCAGTGGCAATAGGCGGTGCTGGCCATGTCACTTCGCCGGCGTGTACCACTGTAGCACCTCGAATAGCGTCATCTTCCATGTCCAGCGAAATTCTGCCGTCGTTATTGGCACACATCTCACTAAGTAGGTGTTTTAGATTGGTCCCGTATAGTTGGCTGGCTTGAGCAGGCAATCGACTTGGTAGATCGGTATACCCAATGATTGTTACTTCTTCCTTAACGACTATTTCATCAGGGCTCGTGAGCTCGCAGTTGCCCCCTTGCTCTGCCGCCAGATCAACAATTATGCTCCCGGCTTTCATCGACTTTACCATATCCACTGTAATCAATTTCGGTGCAGGTTTCCCTGGAATAAGTGCAGTCGTAACAATAATATCGACCTCTTTTGCCTGCTCAGCGAAAAGTTCCATCTCAGCCCTAATGAATTCCGGACTCATCGTCTTTGCGTACCCACCAGAGCCTGAGCCATCTTCTTCAAATTCAAGCAACAAAAACTCGGCATTCATACTTTCGACTTGTTCTTTAACCTCAGGGCGAGTGTCGAACGCTCTCACAATCGCTCCCAAACTTTTAGCCGACCCAATAGCCGCTAAACCAGCAACACCAGCCCCGATCACCAATACTTTAGCCGGCGGAACTTTACCTGCCGCTGTAATCTGTCCTGTAAAAAAACGGCCAAACTGTCCGGCCGCCTCGATGATTGCTCGGTAACCCGCAATGTTAGCCATAGAACTCAGCGCGTCCATTTTCTGCGCCCGCGAGATCCTTGGAATACAATCCATGGCTAATACTGAGCCCCCAGTTTCTGACAACATTTTAATCAGCCCCTCATTTTGGGCTGGCCATATAAAGCAAATCAATGTCTGTCCTTTGCCAAACAGCTCAGCTTCATGAAGCCCGAGACCTGGGTGTCGCTCAGGCGCTCGCACTTTTAAAATAATATCAGCATCTTCCCAAACAGATCGGGTATCCTCACTGATTTTCGCACCTGCTGAAGCATAGGATATATCCGAAAAACTAGCTTTTTCGCCTGCACCGGATTCAACCACGATTTCGAATCCCAATTCGATCAATTGTTCGACTATATCAGGCGTTATAGCTACACGCCGTTCGTTTCCATGCACTTCGCTGGGAATACCTATTTTCATTAATAAAACCTTTGCTGATATTTAGTTACAGACCAACGGGTCTAGGGTAGTGGCCTAGATAAAATCATATTAAAAAGCTTCAGTTGAACTCAAACTCTACAGGCGCGCACCAAACCTTTGAAAGCACACAAATAATTATTGGAATTTTTTTCAACTACCAACTACATTATATAGCTAAGTATATTAATTAACTAATGCATTGCAACACTCGAATCATAGGCTTTAGTGTTATTTCGTTAGCAGCGAATACTATAATGTAATGGGTAATAAGGGACATAAGAATGGGCATGAAAGTAGAAAAAATTTTTACTAGCGAAGCGCAACTGAGAACTTTCATAGACAAACCCATGGACCTAGCTGTCGCTAAGGCGATTGACCACCTTGATAAGTATTGTATCGAGTTCATATCACGTTCGCCTTTTGTCTGCATCGGAAGTAGCGCGGGCCACGGGGGAGATGTCTCACCTAGAGGTGATCAACCAGGCTTTGTACAAGTACTAGATGCGAATACATTATTTATTCCTGAGCGACCGGGCAACAATAGAATTGACACTCTCACGAATATTATTGATAACCCGAACGTTGGATTACTGTTCATGATCCCAGGATTTGAAGACTGCCTAAGGGTCAAAGGCAAAGCTTTAATCGTACAAGATAAAAATCTTTTAACTAACGCCATAGTGAACGGCAAAGCACCGAAACTTGGTATTCATATAGATGTGGAAACAGCTATGCTGCATTGCGCTAAAGCAGTTAAAAGGTCGAAGCTTTGGGAGCCGGAAAGCATACAAGACAGGAAAGAGATGCCTACTATAGGTAAGATGATCTTAGAGCAATCAGCCCAAGCCGGTGACAAACCTGATGAGGCATTAGTCGCCGAAGTTGATACTTATGTCGATGACAACTACAAAAATGAACTTTATTAGCCGTGCATACAGATTGGCTGTGGCTTAGGGTATCCCGCCTTTTCACACTCATCTTCATATAGCTTAAGGATGCGTCCGGCATCTAGGACACTCTCCACGTTACCATCTGGATCTAGGTTTAAATTTGCACCTCGTATAGCGAACCAAACGTCAGTGGGTTCATTAAGACCAGGAATCTCGGTCGTTAACGTGTGTACTGAGCCTGCAGGTTCGTATAGGTAAGAAAAAGCCCGATTTACTGTTTCCGGGTATTCGTGATATTTCCATGCACCACTATATGTCACAGCATATACTTCTCCTGTGTGCTTGTGCTTCTGTATTGTCACGCCAGGCTCGAAAATAGTTCTGACTACCCAAAGTCCGCCCTCAATATCGTATTGCAGCAACTGAAATTTAACCCCTTCTGCAAAATGCACAAAAGGTAGATCCTCAGCTCCTCGATGATGAGTTTCGGGCACGCCCATACTGGCGGTAAAGTCCAGTTTTGCTGACATTTTCAATTACTCCCTAGAATTTTATTTCAAGATTAATATAACACTTAAATAAATCAAATTTCTATCTATAAACCTTTTATGAGTATACTCAATATCCCGAACTAAAGCTGGGAGTCTAACATTGCACCAATCAGAGCAGATTAAAGTGGGCGAACAGATCCTCAAATATATTGATAACTCGACAACAGCATTAGCTGAACAGATATATAAGCAGCCGGTAAAAGAGTATACGTCCCGCGCAGTCGCGCAAAAAGAGCGTTCGGCTTTGTTCCAGAAGACGCCACTTTGCGTTGGACTAAGTGACCTACTTCCCGAAAATAATACCTTTTTCACGCATGATTTGAGTGAACAACCTTTACTTTTAACTCGAGATAAAAACGGAAAATTTCACGCCTTCTTAAATGTTTGCCGCCATCGAGGAGCTCGAGTCGCGGAATCCTGTGGAAAAAGACAATACTTCAATTGTCCTTATCATTCTTGGAAATATGATTTGAAGGGCAGCCTAATAAATCGACCAGAGGAGATATCATTTCAGCCCTCTCCTAAATCGAATCACCACTTGGTCGAACTTGAAGCCACAGAACTCGACGGCTTACTTTGGGTGATGCCAAAACCCGGAGTCTCATTAACACTAAAAAGCCACCTGAGTACGATAGGCAACGATCTCAAACACTTTGAACTAGGAAGTTTCTATCACTACGAAAGTCGATCGTTAACAAAACGTATGAATTGGAAATTAGTGATGGATACCTTCATGGAGTCGTACCACTTCTGTATTCTTCATAAAGAATCTATTTGTAATATTTTTTACCATAATTTAGGTACATTTGATCCGGCTGGCGATCACTTTAGACTAGTGTTCGCACGTCATAGCATTGAGGAGCTAAGGAATGTACCCAAGGCCGAATGGAACATTCTTCCGCACATAGTATCAATTTATATTCTATTCCCTAATGTGGTGCTTGTTTGGCAGCTCGACCACATTGAATTGTGGCAAATTTTTCCTGGTCAAGATCCAGTTAATGAATCGATAATGCAAGTTTCACTCTACACGCCTGACGAATGCTGCGATGAAAAGTCAAAGCAGCATTGGGACAAAAATCTCGAGCTTGTGTTACACGTCACCGAAAATGAAGATTTTCCCGTAGGCGAAGGAACTCAAAGAGGTTTCTGCACTGGGGCACAAAACAATATTACCTTCGGACTTAATGAACCCGCCCTAGCAAAATTTCACAGCACAATCACTGACAAAATCAATGAGTATCGCGAATGATGCAGTAAGGAACTATGCGTCTCCTTTGCGTTGCAATTCAACGTACTCTTCAAAAGTTAGTTCGCCTCCCGACTCCACTGCTTTACCCTGATCTTTTTCAGGCAAAACATCTTGAACCGCATCTATACGCTTCCAAACAGCGTGCGGCGTTTCAACGTCAGGCTTCGGCACATATTTAGAAGTCTGAAGTTTTTTATATCGATGAATGTAGCGCGGACAATTGACCCAACTTTGTTCGAGACGAACTCTGACGATTAAGTCAGCCTCCGAATACTCCAGTAGCAGCGGATCATTGTCTACTATCGAAGCGTTTCCCTGCAGTCTCATACGATGAGGCACTTCGAAATCGATGAATAATATTCCAACACTCGGATTTTGATGTAAGTTACCCATAGAATAAAACATGCCGTTGCCATCATAACTTGGAAACGCCAGAGTCGTTGGATCAACTACCCTAACAAAACCAACATCCCCTCCTTTGTACGAGACTGTTGGTCGGCCTAGGTGATCAACTGTCGAAAGGAAAAACATATCTCTACTTTCAACAAAAGCAACATCCGCTTCGTCAAATTCAGTCTTTACGATAACCTCTTCTAAACGAGTAGCCATATCAGTGGTACCAAAGTTCGCTTGAAACAATCTGTGCGCCTCTCCGTAAATCTTACTCATCGCTATACTCCTGACTACTAATTCTATCCCCGTAAATTACTGAAAAATTCTCGTATATCATCCGCTAACAATTTTGGTTCCTCAAGTGCCGCAAAGTGTCCTCCTGATGGCATTACTTTCCATCGCGCGATATTGTATTCCTTTTCAGCCCACTCTCTTTTTGGCTTGGGTATATCTTTGAAAAGTGCGACTGCGGTAGGTGTCTTGACGAAGTCTCTCACTGGGCCAAATGTGTTGGCTCTCATGGATTCGCAGTAAAGACGGATAGCGGATGGCATAGACTGAGTAAACCAGTAGATCAGAATATTAGTAATCAGTTCATCTTTGGTGAACCGCGATTCTAAATCACCACCTATATCACCCCACATATGGAAACACTGAATTATCCAAGCCGCGAGTCCTACAGGAGAATCATTTAGCGCAAAACTCAGTTGTTCGGGTTTCAGTCCTTGTATTACGGCGTAGCCTTTCTGCTCTCGGTAGTATTCTCTACTGACACAAGAAGGCCCAGTAACAACGCCATGTGCCCTCGCCTCTTCAGGATCATCGGTAGAAGCTGTTGAGCACATATTTAAATGCATTCCAACGACAGAATCAGGAGCCAATAGCGCCATATACGGACTCACTATTCCGCCCCAATCCCCACCTTGTACGCCGTAACGCTCGATACCTAGAGCGCGCAGCAGTTTGACCTGTCTCTCAGCCACCTTACGAACGTCACAGCCACTCTCTAGCAACGGCTCTGACCAGCCATAGCCAGTCATCGAAGGGCAAATAATATTGAAAGCTTTATCCTTATCCTCGCCAAACTCCTCTGGATGAGTTAGCCGGCGGACTACCTTATAGAACTCCAAAAATGAGCCTGGCCATCCGTGAGTCAGGACGATCGTCAAGTTTTCAGGACTATCGGACATTACGTGAGCGTAATGAATTTGTCTTCCATCAATTTCCACAGTGCACTGTGGCAACACATTGTTCAGCATGTCTTCTTGTATGCGCCAGTCGTATTCCTCCAGCCAATAATCAACTAATT
>CALJHG010000006.1 GCA_938075585.1 uncultured Gammaproteobacteria bacterium
TTTAGGCATAAAGGGTGGATATGGAAACACCATAGAACTTCAACATGGTGGAAAATACACTACTCTATACGCGCATCTTTCAAGCTATGCTAGAGAGTTAAAAATTAGATCTAAGGTCACGCAAGGTCAGGTTATAGGCTATGTAGGCAAGTCTGGTTTGGCGACCGGCCCGCATCTGCACTATGAATTTAGAGTTAACGGTGAGCATAGAGACCCCTTAACTGTTAAGCTTCCAGCTGAACGGCCCATAAATATTAAGTATAAGAAGGCTTTTGAAGAACGAAAGGGTATGCTGGTCTCGTTACTCAACTATAGTAAAGTCCACGATACTCGAGAGACTAGAAAAATTACTGAGACTATAATCCGGCTATATTCAAAAAGGTAAAAAAGTGGAAGGAAGCACTCCAAACGATAGGGACGATATCTTTATAGGCCTAATGTCTGGAACTAGTATGGATGGGGTCGATGCAGTTGCAGTAAATTTTGTAGACAACAAATTGTGCTTGATAGCTAGCCTAAAACTGCCTTACCCATCTTCTATAAAAGAAGATCTATTGGAAATAACAGACGTAAGAAATCGATTCCCACTTAAATACATCGCTTGCCTCGATATAACTATAGGCAATTTTTTCGCAACAACAGTGCAACAACTTATAGACGAATCCCAGATAGCTACCGCAAATATCGTTGCAATCGGCTCACACGGTCAAACTATAAGCCATCATATCGACAAAAAAACTCCATATAGCTGGCAGATAGGAAATCCATCAAACATAGCAATGAAAACTGGTATAACTACTGTTGCAAGTTTCAGAAGCGCGGATGTCGCCTCAGGCGGACAGGGCGCGCCTCTGGTCCCGGCATTTCATGAATATCAATTCGGGTCCGACAACTGTCACCGAGTGATAGTTAATATCGGAGGAATTGCAAATATCTCAATCTTAAAAAAAAATGCTAGCGGCCTTATCGGCTATGATACTGGACCAGGAAACTGCCTAATGGACGACTGGTGTCGACTTAATGGCCAGGGAGAATTTGATGAAGCTGGGCGATGGGCGCAGTCAGGAAATACTATTGTGACTCTTTTGGATGAGTTGTTAAGTGACGCCTACTTCAATCAAAAACTGACGAAAAGCACTGGGAGAGAACTATTTAATCTCCATTATTTAGACAACATTCTTAACACCCGAAAAGAATGGAGAAATGCCAACCCTCGTGATGTTCAAGCTACTTTGGTTGAGCTTACCTCGCGGTCAATCACCGAGGAAATTAAAAAACATCAATTAGAGCTAACATCAGAAATTTATATTTGTGGAGGCGGGGCATCAAATAGATTTTTAGTCAAAAAAATCGGTAGAGAATTTCCGTCACAAGAAGTGAAGACCACAGACACCTTAGGCATTCATCCTGACTTCGTTGAAGCTGCAGCTTTTGCGTGGCTAGCTAAACAGCGACTTTTAGGGGCACCAATTAAGCTTGTAACTGGTGGCAAACACAATCAATTAGTGCTTGGAGGCATATATTCAGCGTAATTTTTTAACAGGTCTAGAGAAAAGATTCTGTCAAAATTCTGTTAAACAGAAAATGAAGAGCCGCATCCACATGTAGTGGTAGCATTCGGATTTCGTATTACGAACTGCGAACCTTCTAAGCCCTCACTGTAATCAATTTCTGCACCTGACAGGTACTGCACGCTCATCGGGTCGACAAGCAATTTAACACCGCCATTGGAAACTATGGTGTCGCCTTCGCCTTCCTCTTGGTCAAACGTAAACCCATATTGGAAACCTGAGCACCCTCCCCCAGATATAAACACCCTCAGCATGAGGCTATCATCTCCCTCCTCATTTATGAGTTCTTTTACCTTATGAGCCGCCGAATCGGTAAATACTAGTGTTTCTACAGCAATGTCCATTGTTATTCTCTATCAGTAGTTTCTGTTTAATGTGTCTATTGTTGTCTCAAATTCTATTAAAATCAATCACTTTCTTGAGGAACGCCTCCGTAATCTAAAGAAAGCGCAGGCCTTTCTTCGTCAGTGATCCGAACTAATTTCCCATTGACCTCGGCACCAATAGCCATTTCCATCAACCCATAATACACGTCTCCCTCAACTCGGGCGCTAGATGCAAGCGCTATTTGTTCTGACGCACGAACGTCTCCTTTAACTAATCCGCTAAGTAAAACGCACTCGACTTGTACTTCACCTTCGATAGTTCCACGCTCGCTTACAGTCAAGCATGAATACCCGCCATCGTCAGAACAAACTGTACCTTTAATAGTACCATCGACATGCATTCCACCACTAAATTTCACATCACCAGTCAGGACACTGTTCCCTCCAACTAGGGAATCTATTTTACCCGGCTTTCGCTTTTTATTTTTGCGCCACATTTTCATTCCTTATACACTAGCAACCATGGATAGCTAAAGAATTTAAAGTTTACCTTCTTTTCGGTTAGTGTTCATCTTTATCCTATAAATTATTTGGGCGAAGTAAGGTATTATCTTTTACAGCAATACACATCTTGCCATACAAATGAAAATATTAATGAAGCGTTAAGCTATGTACCTATTGTTAAAGTCCTTACATTTAATCTTTGTAGTTACATGGTTCGCAGGCTTATTTTACCTTCCGCGCTTATATGTGTATCACTCTGCCTCACTAGACAAGACTGGCATCCAACGATTCGAGTTGATGGAAAAAAAATTATACTACGGCATCATGTGGCCCAGTATGCTCCTAACGTTATGCACCGGAACTGGTCTTATCGTTATTAACGGCATGCCTTGGGCTTCGCAATCGTCTTGGCTGCAAATAAAAATACTTATAGTCATTTCTTTGTGCATCTATCAGTTATATTTAGGGTGGCTCCGAAAGGTTTTTGTTCTAAAAGCAAACAAGCATGGACATATTTTCTACCGGTGGCTAAATGAGGCGCCGGTCATCGCCCTAATTGCGATAATATTTCTAGCAGTATTTAAGCCGTCATTGTGGGGTACGTGAGAGACGCGCATATGGTTCACAACGAATCAAAACTCGGAAACGTACTAATTGTATCAGCACACGATCCTAGCGGCGCTGGCCTGCAAGCAGATATAGAAACATGTCAGGCGCTCAACTGTTACCCCGCTACTATTGTGACTGGATTAACGACCCAAAATACAAGAAAATTATCTAGTATTAAAAATGTCAGTGCCCATGACTTCAAGGCACAACTGGAAATGTTGCTCGAAGAATTCGAGCCCGGAGTTTGCAAAGTTGGGCTAATAAATTCAACCGACTTGATGGCCACTTTGGGTAACGTAATTAGAGAAAAACTGCCAGGTATCCCTTTAGTGATAGACCCTATACTTGGCAGTGGGTCTGGGGCGAAACTGTTTACCGAAGAAATAGTTGAAGGGTATCTCCAGCATCTAACCCCTCTAACCGAAATCATGACGCCTAATCTGGCCGAATTGCGTCTTTTAAGTAACAGTAAAGATGTCGTGTCTGGCGTCGATTATTTACTAGGTAAGGGATGTAAAAATGTATTAGTGACTGACACAAATCCAGAGAAAGAAATTATCACTAACCACTTATTCTCAAAAGTTTACGAACAGGAGACTTATGAAATGGAGCGCTACCGAGGAGAGTATCATGGTACCGGATGTACGCTAAGCTCCGCGGTTGCCTGCCGCTTAGCAACCGGAATGGACATCGGAAGCGCTGTACGATCTGCACAAAAATACGCTCATTCAGCAGTACAATTTGCTCATAACTTTGGATGGTGTCAAAAAATCCCCAATCGATTCTTCTAAAAAGTACCTACCTATGAAATTCAGAAAAAATGGGGTTTATTGGCTGACACCTAGCGGTATTCAAGATACTAAAAAGCTCGTTTCACTTGCAAGGCAAGTAATGAGCGGTGGAGCATCTATGGTTCAGTACCGTCAAAAGAATTTAAACACTTCACAAAAACGTCATCAAGCGTTGCAATTAAAAAAAGTCTGTGTCGCTTATAGAGTCCCGTTTATTATCAATGATTCTGTTGATCTTGCGTTAGCTGTGGATGCCGATGGTGTTCATATAGGTAAATCAGACTCCTCCTTGAAGATGGCCCGCGACAATCTTGGAGACCACAAAATAATCGGTGTATCCTGCTATAATGACATTGATAGAGCGCAGGATATGTTAGATAACGGTGCCGACTATGTTGCGTTTGGTCGCTTTTATCCATCTTTAACGAAACCGGAAGCACCTATGTGTTCGCCCGAAGTCTTAAAAGTTGCGGGGGAACAATTCTCATCATCAATTGTCGCGATAGGAGGCATAAACTTGGATAATGCCTCCTATCTTATTAATAATGGGGCAACGCATATAGCGATCGTCGATGCGATATCACAAGCTAAATGCCCTTATTTGGCTACAAAACGTTTATCAGGATTATTTAAAAAAAATTTATGAGTAACAGATCTAAAAGCCTCTTTGAAGCGGCGCTCGCGGTAATGCCTGGGGGAGTGAATTCACCAGTGCGAGCGTTCAATAACCTGCGAGATAACCCTATCTACTTCACAGAAGGTAATGGGCCTTATTTATTTGATGTTGATGGCAAACGATATGTCGACTATGTTGGGAGTTGGGGACCTGCGATAGCAGGGCATTCGCATCCTGAAGTTGTTTCAGCTGTGAGAACTCAACTTGAATCTGGTCTTAGCTTTGGGGCTCCTACGGAGATTGAAACCGTTTTAGCCGAAAAAATTATCAAATTAGTCCCATCTGCGGAAAAACTACGCATGACAAGTTCCGGTACCGAAGCGGCCATGAGTGCTATTCGTCTTGCACGAGGATACACAAATCGTGAGTTGATAATTAAATTTGAAGGATGTTACCACGGACATGGGGACTCATTGCTAGTAAAAGCGGGTTCAGGTGCCATGACTACCGGAGTCCCAGACTCGGCAGGCGTCCCGAAGGATTTAGCTAGCAAAACCATAACTTTAACTTATAATGATATTTCTGGCACAATTAACGCGTTTAAAAAACTTGGTGGAAATATAGCTGCAGTAATAGTAGAACCTATAGCGGGTAATATGGGTTGCATACCACCGGTGCCCGGATTTTTAGAAACATTACGCGAACTAACCTCAACTAACGAAGCTCTGCTTATCTTCGATGAAGTTATGACGGGTTTTCGCGTGGGACTAGGCGGTGCTCAAAAGTTATTTAAAATAACGCCAGATCTCACAGTTTTAGGGAAGATTATCGGGGGAGGACTTCCGGTAGGGGCGATTACTGGCAAAGCCCAAATCATCGATTTTTTCGCTCCGATTGGCCCCGTCTATCAAGCTGGCACTCTATCTGGAAATCCTCTGGCAATGGCAAGTGGTCTAGCAACAATTGAATTAGTCAGTAGGAAAGATTTCCATAAAAAGCTTGAATTGAGCACCGCCAAATTATCCCAAGGGCTAGAATCCCTGGCCAAAAAAAAAGGCGTGGACTTATGTGTCAACCACGTATGCGGAATGTTTGGAATTTTTTTCTCTGATCAAAAAATGATTAGTAACCTAGAAGATGTCAAAAACTGTGATGAAAAAAAGTTTAAATCTTTCTTTAATATTATGCTCGAAAATGGCATAAATCTGGCTCCTTCAAGGTTTGAAGCTGGATTTATTTCATCTGCACACGGAGAAGAGGAAATAGCGGAGACACTGCGCGCGGCAGAGTTGGCGTTTAGCATGCTATAAACGCCCTAAAGTTGTCCTTCTGTAAATAGTCCGACTCTTAGATTCTTTCCTTCGTATATTTTTTCTCCGTCAACTTCCATTGTCGCGTCAGCAATTCCCATTACTAGGGCTCTAGAAATGACTCGCCTTACATCTACCGTATAGCGTACAACCTTCTGATCTGGTGTAACTTGACCGGTGAACTGAATATCGCTGCCGCCTAATGCCCTGCCTCTCCCCAGACCACCTCTCCACGCTAAATAAAATCCTACAAGCTGCCACATAGCGTCTAAACCTAGGCAACCAGGCATAACTGGATCACCTTCAAAATGACAACCAAAAAACCACAGTTCAGGTTTAATATCCAGTTCTGCAGTTACTATTCCTCGCCCATATTTCCCAGAAACACTGTCGATATGTGTAATTCTATCGAACATAAGCATAGGCGGCGCCGGTAGCTGAGCGTTACCGGGACCGAAAATATCTCCCTGACCACATCGAATCAACTCCTCGTAGTTAAATTCCTCCTGATAACCTTGGTCTCTTACGATGGGTGCTTCAGGATTGAGCGGCTCATATTTTTTTGATGACATATAGAATCTTCTTTGGTGAAAAATAGCGGAAAAATTTCCGATAAAAAAGATGATTATCCCATAGATCGATTGTCTTGTAACATAGGACGAACTAGAGCTACCGATACGGCATCATACTCAATCTTTCGACACTCTAAATGAAACGTCATTCTGCAAAGACGGTATCATAGACCTCGCAACTGAAGACTTTTCAGGGTAAATCTCCGCAGTTATGTAGCCTTCATCTACGCCACCATCTGCCAAAACAACCCCCCAAGGATCGACAATCAATGAGTGGCCGTAAGTTTTTCTACCCCATGGCCGCACGCCAGTTTGGCCGGGGGCAAAAACATAAGACCCTGTTTCTATCGCCCTACTCCGCACTAACGTATGCCAATGTGCGGCCCCTGTCTTTTCAGTGAAAGCGGCAGGAATGGAAATAAAACAAGCGCCCGCCTGAGCAAGTGACCGGTAAAGCTCAGGAAACCGAACGTCGTAGCATATAGTCAGACCTAAGCCACCCCATGGCGTTGTTAATAATCTCGCGTGCTCACCTGGAATTACGTTCTGTGATTCTTTATATTCCTGCCCATCTTTAATAGCCACATCGAATAAATGTATTTTATCGTAAAAACCAATCTCATGTCCCTTAGCATCAAGCAAAATAGAGCGATTATAAACTTTGCGATTAGACGCCTTCACCGGAATAGAACCTAAAAGCAACCAACAGGATAATTCACACGCTAAAGCCTTCGCTTGTACCAATGCAGGATGATATTCCATTTCCCAGCCGCGCGCCCAGTAATCCGAGTCATTGGGCTCTAACACAGAATAAAATTCTGGCAAGCATATTAACTCAGCGCCAGCGTCAGACGCTCCTCTAACCAAGGTTTCAACTTTCGATATGTTTTCAGCCTGATTGCTACCAGCAGAATTTTGAATACAAGCAACTTTGAAAGAACTCAAAATATCTCCTCATGTCCCCAATGCCAATAATTCTGTGACTTACAGTAGCGCGCTCTTGGAAATGACTATACCGTCTCTATCAGCATACAAATATTTCCCCGGCTCTATTGTCGCATCAGCGAATCTCAGAGCTACGTCTCTCACTCCTTCGCCGCGTTTCACACTCTTCCTTGGATTGACCCCTATAGCCTTTACCCCCAAAGCAATATCATTGATTTGAGCAGAATCCCGAATACACCCAAAAACTATTATTCCTGACCAGCCATTTTCTTTTGCTAGAACGGCTAAGTTATCGCCCACAAGTGCGCACCTAAGCGAACCGCCACCATCTATTACTAAAACCTTATTCTCACCGGATCTTTCCAATTCAGCTCTCACTAAAGTGTTGTCTTCAAATACCTTAAGCGTTGCTATCTCTCCCTCAAAAACGGATTGACCACCGTAGTCAGAAAAAATCGGTGCTAATACAGTTAGCTCCTCGCCAAAGTCGTCGTATAAATCTGCAGTTGCCATTGTCATCTCTTAGCCCTCAACTTAGGGTGTACCTGATTTGGGGATTCATTATCATTTATTTTTGACCGATTTTTTCCGTTTCATCCAGTCCGAAATCGATTTTTGAGGGACCCTCGAAACCGCGAGACTATTTGCATTTACATTATCTGTAATAGTACTCCCGGCACCTACAGTGGAACCAGTACCTATGGTCACGGGGGCGACTAATTGTGACCCCGAGCCAATAAAGACCCCATCTTGTATGACAGTTTTATGTTTATTTTCACCGTCATAATTACACGTTATCGTACCTGCGCCGATATTGACTCGTTCACCAACTTCGGTATCGCCAACATAGCTAAGATGATTAACTTTACTCATCATACCTATATCGGACTTTTTGATTTCCACGAAATTTCCGATTTTCCCTCTGTCTCCTATGAAAGATTCGGGTCTTAAGTGTGAGAATGGTCCAACCTGAGCGCCTTTTCCTACAAATGAATTTTGGACGACACAGTTAGGTAGTATTGTTGCTGAAGACGAAATCTCGGAGTCTGAGATGATATTATTAGAACCTATAGTAACGCGGTCACCCAAAACTACCCGGCCCGAAAAAACCGTGTTTACATCAATAAAAACATCTTTCCCGCAAATGAGTTCACCTCGAACATCAATCCTACTCGGATCTGCGACGGTCACACCGTCTCTCATAAGGTTCTTCACCACCCGTGCCTGAAGGGCTCGCTCGGTTGCCGCAAGTTGGTTGCGATCATTTACTCCCAAACCCAATAACGCGTCACTTAAAACTACCGACCCGACCTTCTTATTTAATTCGAAGGCAATCTTGATACAATCTGTCAAATAGTACTCATTCTGACCGTTTCTAGCTCCGATTTTCGGAATAACTTCTTGCAGGAACTCGGCGCTTGCGACCATGATGCCAGTATTTATTTCTTTAATTGATCTCTGAGAGTCATCAGCATCGACATCTTCGACAATCGAAGTGATTTTGCCTTCTTTATCTCTGATAATTCGGCCATAGCCATCAGGGTTATCCGAATTACTTGTTAGGACCGCAACATCGGAGCGAGATCCGCAATCTATCAATTGAGAAACTATTTCATCTGTTAAAAGTGGAACGTCACCGCTAAGAATCAATACCGCGCCCTTCTCAGAGAGATGAGGTAAAGCTTGTGCCACGGCATGACCCGTGCCGAATTGTTGCCGTTGCTCCACAAACTCAAGTTGCTCTCCCGCCAGATGTTCGCGCAACATCTCCTGTTGAGATCCGACTATCACGATTACATTCCCCGTGAGTTTCTTCGCGGTAGTTAGCACATGGTCTATCATCGGCCTACCAGCCAATTTTTGCAAAACCTTCGGAAACGCAGAATTCATCCGTCTGCCTTTACCAGCTGCTAAAATTAAAACACTCAAACTCATAGCTGTCCTATTCCCCTTAAGTCAACACACTTATCATAGTGCGCATAGCAAACGGGGACAATTACCATATGAAAATGAGTATACTAAACTAATTAACGTCCAGTACGACCGCGAAGTCTTTGAATAGTCTGCAGTTGAGCTATCGTTTCTGCTAACTCTACTCTAGCCTTGGCATAATCTATAGTGGCATCAGTATCTGCTAACGCAATTTCCGCCGCTTCTTTAGCTTTCAATACCAATGATTCATCCAAGTCTTCCGCCCGCTCAGCAGTATCCGACAATATCGTTACCACTTTAGGTTGAACTTCCAACAAACCTCCAGACACGTAAAATGAAGATTCTTCACTATTAGCTAATCTCAGCCGAACTTCGCCGGGCCCAAGACGCGATAACATGGGCGCATGCCCAGGGGCTATTCCAACTTCACCCAAAATAGCTGGCGCGAATACCATCTCAGCCTCTCCCGAGAAAATTTCTCTCTCAGCACTCACAATGTCGACTTGAACTGTCATATTTTTGCCCCTAGAGCATTACATCGCTTTCGCTTTTTCAACCGCCTCATCTATTGAGCCAACCATATAAAACGCCTGTTCAGGAAGTTCATCATATTCACCGTTAACAATAGCTTGGAATCCTGCAATAGTGTCTTTGAGGGAGACATACTTTCCTGGGCTCCCAGTAAAAACTTCCGCCACGAAAAAAGGCTGAGACAGGAATCTTTGAATTTTTCTAGCACGTGACACTGTCAATTTATCAACTTCGGATAACTCATCCATACCTAAAATTGCAATAATATCTCGCAATTCTTTGTATCTTTGCAGTGTATTCTGGACAGCTCGGGCAGTATCGTAATGCTCCTGACCAACAACCAAGGGATCTAGCTGGCGCGAGGTCGAGTCAAGAGGATCAACTGCAGGATATATACCCAATTCAGCGATTTGCCTAGAAAGGACCACTGTCGCATCTAAGTGAGCAAACGTAGTCGCAGGAGACGGGTCTGTAAGATCATCGGCCGGAACATACACCGCCTGTATAGAAGTAATAGAACCAGTTTTCGTGGATGTAATCCGCTCTTGAAGGCGCCCCATTTCCTCAGCTAACGTGGGTTGATACCCAACCGCAGACGGCATTCTTCCCAGCAGGGCCGACACTTCTACCCCCGCTAAAGTGAAACGATAAATATTGTCAACAAATAGCAGTACATCGCGCCCTTCATCACGGAATTTTTCTGCCATAGTGAGACCCGTTAACGCTACACGCAGGCGATTTCCAGGAGGCTCATTCATTTGCCCATAAACCAAAGAAACCTTGTCAAGGACATCTGATTCCTTCATCTCATGGTCAAAGTCGTTACCTTCACGAGTACGCTCTCCAACCCCAGTAAAAACAGAATATCCACTGTGCTCAATCGCAATATTGCGTATTAGCTCCATCATATTCACAGTTTTACCTACGCCAGCGCCACCGAATAGCCCGACCTTACCACCCTTCGCAAAAGGGCAAATCAAATCAATTACCTTAATACCGGTCTCTAGCAACTCAGTTGCAGGCGACAGATCGGTGAACGCTGGCGCATCACGGTGTATGACCATTCTCTCTTCTTCACCAATTGGACCTTTCTCATCAATCGGGTCACCCAACACGTTCATGATTCGGCCCAGAGTCTTAACGCCAACGGGCACTTTAAGTCCCTCGCCGGTGTTCTCAACAACCATTCCACGTCGCAAGCCATCACTAGTGCCTAGAGCAATGGTTCTCACCACACTATCTCCAAGCTGCTGTTGCACTTCTAACGTGACATTGCTGTCATCTATCTTTAACGCATCGTAAATCTTGGGCACTGCATCATTAGGGAATTTAACATCCACAACAGCACCAATAACCTGTACTACCTCTCCAGAACTCATCTTAAAGTTCCTCTTATTCGCTTATAAAAGTTTATGTTGAATAAATACCGCATGAAGCTATACCGCCGCCGCGCCACTTACAATTTCAGATAATTCTTGCGTAATTGCCGCCTGTCTAGCCTTATTATATATAAGTTCTAGCTCATCTATTGCTTTGCCCGCATTATCAGAAGCAGACTTCATCGCCACCATGCGCGCAGCCTGTTCACACGCAATATTTTCTACCACTCCTTGGTAGACAAGCGACTCAATATACCGCGTTAAAAGTTGATCCATCACCTCTGGTGCCTCCGGTTCATATATGTAATCCCAATGATGCGACAAATCACTGGCCTCCTCGGGAACTAATGGCAATAATTGCTCAAACTTTGGCGATTGGGTCATGCGATTTACAAATTCGTTAGAAACTAAATACAATTTATCTAACTTGTTACCGTTATATAATTCCAACATAACGTTTACTGGACCTATTAAGTCTTGTAACTTGGGCGCATCACCCAATTGGGACGCTTGCGCAGAGATGTTTCCGCCTATTCGAGAAAAGAAACTGGTCCCTTTATTACCAATGAGGCAAAGGTGAAGTTCTTTCCCTTCATCCTCCCATTTCTGGAAATTACGCAGAGCCTGCCTAAAAAGATTGCCATTTAAGCCACCGCAAAGACCACGATCAGACGAAACTATTATTAGTCCTATACGCTTCTCATCACGATTCTCTAAAAAAGGGTGTCGGTACTCTGATTTCGCATGAGCTATATGTGAAACTACCTGCCGCATTTTATCAGCATAAGGTCTAGCACTGGTCATACGATCCTGTGCTTTTCGCATTTTACTAGCTGCAACCATCTCCATAGCTTTGGTTATTTTTTGAGTGTTTTTAACACTGCCTATCTTAGTGCGGATTTCTTTCGCTGACATATCGTTTACCTAAAAACAACCAATTACCAAGAGTAACAACCAATTACCAAGAGTGACTTTCAGAAAAAGAGTCTAGCGCCGCCTTCAAGTTGGCCTTGATAGAGTCATCAAACACACCCGATTCATTGATCTGTTGCATCAATCCTCCGTGTCCTTCATTCATGTAGTCAACTAACGCCCCTTCGTATTCGCCAATTTTCTCCAAAGGCACCTCGTCGATATAACTATTCTCGACCGCGAATAAGCTGACAGCCATTTCTGCTACTGATAGAGGGGAGTATTGCTTTTGCTTCATCAACTCCATTACCCTTTGTCCTCTTTCAAGTTGCTTCCTAGTCGCCTCATCAAGATCCGACGCAAATTGAGAGAATGCCGCTAACTCACGATATTGCGCAAGCGCTAATCTAACGCCCCCGCCCAACTTTTTAATAATTGATGTCTGGGCAGCACCACCAACTCGTGATACAGACAAACCAGCGTTTATAGCAGGTCTAAATCCCGAGTTAAATAAATCGGTCTCAAGATAGATTTGACCATCAGTGATGGAAATCACATTCGTAGGAACAAAGGCGGAAACGTCACCTGCCTGTGTCTCGATTATGGGAAGCGCAGTTAGTGACCCTGTTTTCCCCTTCACTTCACCATTAGTGATTTTTTCCACGTGCTCAGCACTGACACGAGAAGCGCGTTCCAAAAGTCTTGAGTGCAAATAGAAAACATCACCAGGGTAAGCCTCTCTACCTGGGGGGCGCCTGAGTAAAAGCGACACCTGTCTATACGCCCACGCCTGTTTTGTAAGATCGTCATAAATAATGAGAGCGTCTTCGCCTCTATCTCGAAAATACTCGCCCATAGCACAGCCAGCATATGGAGCAATATACTGCATGGCCGCAGAATCCGACGCTGTCGCAGCGACTATGATTGTATGTTCTAGCGCACCGTGTTCCTCAAGCTTACGTATTACTGCACTGATCGAGGATGCTTTCTGTCCGATAGCAACATACACACATTTTATCCCCGTGCCTTTCTGATTGATGATCGCATCTACCGCAACTGCTGTCTTACCTGTTTGGCGATCACCAATAATTAGCTCTCTTTGTCCCCGACCTACAGGAACCATCGCATCGATAGACTTCAACCCGGTCTGCACTGGCTCGTCAACCGACTGACGTTCGATTACTCCCGGGGCGATTTTTTCTATCGGCTCTGTTCGTTCGGTGACAATTTCGCCTTTACCATCTATGGGGGCGCCCAGTGAATCAACAACTCTTCCTAGCAAGGGTTCACCGACGGGTACTTCCAAAATACGCCCCGTACACCGGCAAGTATCGCCCTCCGACAGGTGCTCATAAGAGCCGAGCACTACCGCGCCCACTGAGTCTTGCTCCAGGTTCAACGCTAGACCAAACACTCCTCCGGGAAATTCTATCATTTCACCTTGCATGACATCACTAAGCCCGTGTATTCGTGCTATTCCGTCAGACAAGCTGACAATAGTACCTTCCGTACGGGCCTCAGTGTTAAGTTCAAGACCTTCAATTCTTTTTTTGATCAGTTCGCTGATCTCTGTTGCGCTGACACTCATTGCAGTCCTCTGGGGCTATTATTTAAGTTGATTAAAGTTTTCATTCACTAATTTAACTAAATTATTTTTTGCTTCATGTGGACTAAACGCCCACGAAGAGACAAATCTATGACAGAGTCACCTATCTTTATGACAGCTCCTCCAATTAACCCAAGATCCACTTGAGTTTCCAAATTGCAGCTTTTATTGTAGCGAGCTCCAATCGAAGTTTTCAGTTTCTCTCGCTCGGAAACACTAAGTTCATAAGCGGAGGTAATCGTCGCAGTGACTACGCCTTCAGACTCGGCATTAAGCGCACTAAATAGTTGCAGAATTTGCGGTACGACTCCTAACCTCTTAGCTTCAACCAGCAAACTTAAAAAATTTATTTGTTGTTTCGAAAGGTCTTTGCCTAGCACCTCAACAAGAATCGAGAGCAAAGTATCGTCAGCGACCTTCGGATTACCAACTAAATTACTCAAACTAGGCTCTTTAAGCGCATCACACAAGCATGAAAGCATATGCATCCAATCGCCAGAATGTTTTTCTGGATGAGAATAGTTAAAGGCCGCTTCGGCATAGGGTCTAGCGACTGTTAAACTTTCTTGCACGCTTAAATCTCCCTAGAGACTCGAGGACAGTTTGTCGAGCACATCTCGGTGAGATTGCTCATCAACTTCTCGCATTAATATTTGTTCCGCCCCTTGCAAGGCAAGCCCGCCAACTTGTTTCCTCAACATTTCCAGCATTTGATTGCGCTCTTGCTCGGCTTCTACAGCAGCGGACGCCAAAATTTTAGCTTTTTCTTCCATAGCCTCCATCTTAGCCTTTTCCAAGATTTCGTCTCTTCTCTTCTGTCCCTGCAATACAAAGTCCTGTGCTTTATTTTTCCCCTCCGATAAAATATCAGCTACGTGCTTTTCTGCATTGGCTAACTCGTGCCTACCCTTTTCAGCTGACGCGAGTCCGTCCGCTATTTCAGCCTCACGTGCTTCCAAGGCCGCGATAATCGGAGGCCAAACATATTTCATGCAAAACCAAACAAATATCGCAAAAGATATTGCTTGGCCCAGTAGCGTTAAGTTCATATTCATCGCTAATATTCCAACTGTTCTTTAGTTAATTTATACCACTTGCCCAATAAACGGATTAGCGAACATAAGCAACGCGGCAAATGCTATAGAAATAATTGGAACAGCATCCGTCAATCCTAGCATCAGAAACATTCTAGCCTGAAGCATGGGCACGAGCTCAGGCTGTCGAGCGGCCCCCTCTAAAAATTTACTACCTAAAATACCAATACCTACCCCGGCACCTAGGGCACCCAAACCAATCATAATACCTGCAGCCAAAGCTGAAAATGCAACAACAGACTCCATCTTTTAATCTCCTATAAGTAATTCACACTCAAGCCTAGTGATGCACTTCGTGCGCTTGGCCTAAGTAAACAATCGTCAACATCATAAAAATATAAGCTTGCAAAGTTATCACTAGTATATGGAAAATCGCCCAAGGTACAGCTAAGACAAATTGCAAATAAAAGGGGACAAGAGCGGCAATCAGGACAAAAACAAGTTCGCCAGCAAACATGTTCCCGAATAGTCTGAGTGACAAGGAAAGTGGTTTTGCGACCATCGAAACGGTTTCGAGCACCAAATTAACTGGCAAGAATGCTTTACCAAAGGGATGAAACGCAAGCTCGCCAGCAAACCCACCCAAACCTTTCATCTTTATCCCGTAATAGATCATCAGTGCAAAAATCGACAGCGACATCCCAAAAGTAGCATTGACATCAGTTGTCGGAACCATTTTCATGTGGCTAAGCCCGGCGAGTTGGGAGGCGTAAGGCAAAAAATCCACAGGCACTAAGTCCATGAGATTCATCAAAAATATCCAAACAAATATTGTCAGCGACAGCGGCGCAATTAGTGCATTTTTCCCAGTAAAGGCATCTTTCACACTACCCCAAACCATTTCCACCACAAGCTCAACACAAAGCTGCCATTTCGAAGGTTTCGCAACGGAGGCCGACGCAGACGCTTTACGAAAAAGCACACAAAAGATAATACCAGTTAGTAGGGACCAGAACATCGTATCCACATTAATACTGACAAATCCCATTTGCGCAGCTTCTTGGGCTGAATGAGCGAAACCCCAAGAGCCGTCAAGCGTCCGACCGTAAGTCAAATTCTGGATGTGATGGCTGATATACTCTGCCGGGGATGAGCCTGCCATTCAAAAGTTCCTACTAGTACAATTCAACGATTAATTCCCAAATAACTTGTTCACTCAAATGTCAGCCCTGCTCGGACAAATCCAATAATCTCAGACCAAACCAGTTCGTCATTGTGACTACAAAATATGACGAAATCATTATCACAAACTGAACGTCTAAATAATTTATCGCTAAGCCGAACAATGCGAGCGTATATAAAATTTTTACAAACGCGCCCATATAAATTCTTTGCAAACTTGCAACCGGCTTCTCTGGATAACTAACAGACATCCTCGAAGCCAAATAGTAGCTAGGCAATACCGCGATAACACCACCGATGCACGCTGATTTTCCCACCGCAACCGACCCAAGCCAAATTCCCACCAAACTAAGCAGAACTGTCAAAACGCCTTGCAGAAAAACGATACGGAACATTTTTCTGCGCCAACTGTAGCCTGCTGGATTTTCTAGCACGGTAAATTTAAACTCTTCGGTCGCTATGAAACCTAATCGGCGAAAGTATAACGGATTTTCGTGTCTCGTGGCAAGGGACTGCTTTAGCGGGCTACCGTTCAAAGACAGCCAGACAGTTAGCGTTTTATGTGTTCCAGTATTCCCTCAAGTTCGTCCAAAGAATTATAACTTATAACTACCTTACCTGCTCCTGAGTTTCTGTGCCGAATTTGAACTTGAGCCGCGATACGTTCACTAATCGAACTTTCTAGGCCGGCTATATTTGGATCGCGAGGACTCCCCTCTTTAGGATTTTCTTCGGATTTGGCGCGACTTTTTTTGATCAACCCCTCAACCGCGCGAACACTCAACTTTTCTTCAGCAGCACGCGCGGCTATCTTCCCCTGCGATGGACCGGAAACCCCTAGTAAGGCTCGCGCATGGCCCATTTCCAATAATCCATCCTCAAGTAATTGTCTCGATCGTTCCTCTAAATCAAGCAATCTGATTAGATTACTCACAGTCGCACGGGACTTACCGATGGAAGTCGCAACCTGTGCGTGTGTCATACTAAATTCATTAACTAATCGCGCTAAGGCGAGCGCTTCTTCAATTGGGTTTAGCTGCTCACGTTGAATATTTTCAATAAGAGCCACGCTGTGAGCGTCGCTGTCGTCTATCTCTTTAATAATAGCTGGTAATTCTGGCAATCCAGCCAGCTGACTCGCTCTCCAGCGCCTCTCTCCAGCTATCAATTCATAGCCGCTGCTATCTTCTAACTTTCGGACAACCACCGGTTGTAGGACACCATGTTCTTTAATTGACTCAGCTAATTCACTTAACGCATTTTCCTCGATCTTTATTCTAGGCTGATATCGCCCGCGCTTGATCAAATCTATATCAAGCATCTTCAGTTCACTGCTGTCGTCTTTCGACAACACGCCTGTATTCGTATCCACACTCAGCAGAGCATCTAGTCCTCGACCAAGCCCTCTTTTTTTTATACCCATAAATTTAACCACCTATAACAGTACTGTTGTACGAATTATGCTTTATTTTTGCTCCGTAACATTTCACCCGCCAGCGATAGGTATGCTAATGAACCCGCGGATGAGCTATCATATACGAGCACTGGAATACCATGACTAGGAGCCTCAGCTAGGCGAACATTTCTAGGAATAATCGTTCGATATACCTTTTCGCCAAAATGAGCGATCAGTTGTCCAGACACTTCTCTGGCAAGATTGTTTCGGGAGTCAAACATGGTCCTTAAAACACCATCTATCTCTAGCTCGGGGTTCAATAATCGCTTAATTTTTTTCATCGTCTCCAGTAGAGCCGACAAGCCTTCCAAAGCATAATATTCGCATTGGGTTGGAATCATTAACCCATCAGCTGCTACAAGTGCATTTACTGTGAGCATATTCAGCGAGGGAGGACAATCAATAAAGACATACTCGTAATCTTCTAAGATCGGTTTAAATGCGCACTTTAAACGAGTTTCGCGATGAGCTTGCTCTAACAGGCCGATTTCCGCTCCGGTTAGATCGCTATTTCCGGCTATCAAATCATAACCGCCCGCCACATCCCTTAAAATAGCATCGCGAATATTTGATGATTCATCCATCAACACGTCAAAAGCTGAAAATGATAAGGCGTTCTTATCGATACCACTTCCAACGGTCGCGTTTCCTTGAGGGTCGAGGTCTACCAGTAGCGTCTTTCGACGAGTAGCGTGCATGGAAGCTGCTATATTAACGCTAGTAG
Source organism: uncultured Gammaproteobacteria bacterium (assembly GCA_938075585.1). GTDB lineage: Bacteria > Pseudomonadota > Gammaproteobacteria > UBA4457. The sequence continues at coordinate 18,001 of CALJHG010000006.1, forward strand.
TGGTCTTTCCCACGCCTCCTTTTTGATTTGCTATGGCAACAATTCGCGACACTTTTATCTACTCGCATGACTTCGATTATGCAAGAGATTATGGCATAAATACATCACAGTCGTACTATGTTTCATTAAGTCTTTTTCATAAACACAAGAGTGCGACTATCATACGACGGCACCGACACTTCCACACACCGTGCTGGCCCCAGTAAAGCCTCAGCCTCCGATAATTCACTCAATTTAATCCGTGATTTCATCGCAACCACCTCCGTTTGTGAACCGACCAGATGTATACTTTTTTCTACAAATTTATTAAGAGGCCCAAATGCCCTCGAAATAACGTATCGAAACGATCGGCTCGGGTTATATTGCTCCACCGGCTGAGAATTGATATCAATCATACGCAAACCTAATTGCATCTTAATATGCTGTAGAAATCTTGAACGCTTACCACGAGGCTCCACTAGAGCGATATATCTTTCGGGATCAGCTATTGCCAATACTATGCCGGGTAAACCCGCACCACTCCCGATATCGACAAGAGGTCCTTGGCTCAGAAAAGGAACTACCGCAAGACAATCAATAACGTGACCGGTAATGTAGCTTTCAACAGAATTAGCACCGGTTAAATTAGCTATTTTGTTCCACTCAATAGCTAATTGAGAATATTTAACAAGCGATTCGGCCTGCCTTTCATTTAGGTCAACATTAACGCGTTCACCGAGCCTTAAAACTAATCCCAGGTTATCTTGAGAATACTTAATATGATTCAAGCCGACCGCGCTACCGTGATGCCAGCCCTTTTTAAAAAAACCGCCAACAGAGAAATAGCAACTGGTGTCACGCCTGAAATCCGTGACGCCTGGCCTAACGTACTGGGGCGAATCTCTGTCAGCTTTTGTACGACCTCATTCGAGAGGCCACGTACCTCCGCGTAGGAAAAATCTGAGGGCATCGCAATATTTTCTAATGACTTAAGGCGCTCAATTTCTCCTAACTGCCTATTAATGTAGCCACTATAAAGAGCCACGTTTTCAATTTGCTCGATAACCCTTTCATCATCTATAGCTGGCCCAGTGTCAGGCAAAGCCATAAGCAATTTATAATCAATATTTGGTCTTTTTAACAAGTCAGACAGCCGCTGCTTCTTTCGAAGCGGTTGGCCCATCAAAAGCTTAAATTTTTCGCCTTTATCATCATCCGGAGAAATCCAGATATCCTCTAAACGGTGCTGCTCCCTTGCAATTAATTCTTGTTTTTTCTGGAAATCAGCCCATTGTACATCACCTACTAGCCCAAGCTCCCGACCAACTGGAGTCAATCGAATATCCGCATTATCTTCCCTCAGCAAAAGGCGATGCTCCGCTCGGCTAGTGAACATTCTATAAGGTTCGTCAGTACCCCGCGTCACTAGGTCGTCTACTAAGACCCCCAAATATCCTTCGTCTCTCTTGGGATACCACTCTGCCTTATTTTGTACGCGCAGAGCGGCATTGACGCCCGCTAACAACCCTTGCGCCGCAGCCTCCTCATAACCGGTTGTACCATTAATTTGACCCGCAAAAAATAGGCTATCTATATCGCGAGTCTCTAGCCAAGGATTAAGACCTTTTGGATCGAAATAATCGTATTCAATCGCATAACCCGGCCTAGTTATGACCGCTTTTTGAAAACCACTGATCGACTGAACTAATTCAACTTGAACATCGTAAGGTAAGCTAGTAGAAATTCCGTTAGGGTATATTTCCCTGACATTAAGCCCCTCTGGCTCCACAAAAATTTGGTGCTTGGCTCTATCCTCAAATCGAACAACCTTGTCTTCAATTGAGGGGCAATATCTCGGCCCTGTACTTTCTATATTGCCATTAAACATCGGCGATCTAGTTAAACTATTTCTAATTATCTCGTGTGTGCGGTCATTCGTGTAGGTAATATGACATTCTGTTTGCGCAGGATGTTCTTTTCTGTCTCCCGAAAATGAGAATATTGGCCTAGGTGAATCGCCCTGCTGGATCTCCATTAAACTGAAATCAACCGTCCGTCCGTCAATCCTAGGGGGCGTACCGGTTTTTAATCTCCCAACTTTCAAATCAAGTGCTCTCAACCTCCTAGAAAGAGGGTTCGAGGGTGGATCGCCGGCCCTGCCACCAGAGAAATTAGATTCTCCAACATGAATAATACCACCTAAAAAAGTGCCTACGGTTAGAACAACTACTCCGGCCCGAAATTGCAAACCCATTTCAGTTGTCACTCCGCACAAAACGCCCTGTTCCAAGATCAAGTCGTCCACAGACTGCTGAAAAATAGTAAGCTTATTTTGATTCTCCAGAACCCTACGTGTTTCAGCTCGATAGAGCTGACGATCAATCTGAGCCCGCGTTGCTCTCACAGCCGGGCCTTTACTCGCATTTAACGTCCTAAAATGAATACCACATGCATCTGCTCCTCGCGCCATATACCCGCCTAAAGCATCAATCTCCTTCACTAAATGGCCTTTGCCAATACCGCCAATCGCAGGATTGCAGGACATCTGTCCAAGCGTTTCAATATTTTGAGTTAGTAACAAAGTCTCCGAACCCATCCTGGCAGCCGCAAGTGCAGCCTCTGTACCGGCATGCCCACCACCAATCACAATTACATCGAATTCATTTTTTACGCTCATAGCAAAACTATTATACACAAAGTGTTGATTACTAAAGCACGATCTTGAGCGCTGACGAATCAATTTCATGGGTAAATCCTAAATGCTAATTAACAATTTTTAATTGTGTGACCCTTGATCCTAAAAAGGATGTGGCTTTAAAGTACGTCTCAATCTGGATAATATTTTTGAATAACTAAAAAAATAGTCTCCAAAGGTATAATATGCTCGCAAACTTAATTTAGAGAGAGGATGACATTGGCTGAGACACTTGTAGAGGTAATCGGGCTGACAAAATCGTTTGGTTCAATAAAAGCCGTCGACAATATTTCACTTTCTGTAAATAGAGGAGAAGTTTTAGGCTTTCTAGGGCCGAATGGAGCGGGTAAATCGACCTCTATGAAAATGATTACTGGTTTTTTGACTCCGACCAGCGGAACAATAAAAATATCTGGTAATGATATCAGCGTCAATCCTATAGAGGCTAAAGCAAGCATCGGATATTTACCCGAGGGTGCTCCTGCTTACGGGGAAATGACACCCTTGAACTTTCTGTCCTTTGTTGCGGAGGTACGAGGAATTGATAAATCTGCAAGAGCCTCCAAAGTAGACGAAATCATCAATAAGATCCATCTAGAACGTGTAGCACATCAGCCTATAGAAACTCTTTCAAAAGGCTTTAAAAGACGAGTAGGAATCGCGCAAGCTATACTACATGACCCTGAAATATTAATATTAGACGAACCAACCGACGGTTTAGACCCTAATCAAAAACATGAGATCAGAGCTCTCATAAAAGAGATGGCAGCCGACAAAGCGATCCTGATATCCACCCATATCCTCGAGGAAGTGGAGTCCGTTTGCACCAAAGCCATAATAATTAGTAATGGGGGAGTTATATTCAGTGGTTCACCAATCGAACTATCTTCTAAGTCTCGCTACCACAATGCAATAACACTTGTGGTAATCAATAAAGATATTGAAAAGACAACCAAAATACTAAAGGAGCTTGAGGAGGTAATGACCATCGAACATGTCGCTGAGGCAGAACTTACTCGCGTGACTTTAATCCCACACTCATCCGAAGTAGAGATCAGCTCCTTAGTAAAAGCCAGAATGGCTGACTACGAATGTGAGATACTGCAACTATACATCGAACCAGGACGTCTGGACGAAGTATTTCGTTCTTTGACTAACCAGCAGGAGAGCGGTGAGGTAATTCGATCATGAAAGGTTTTTTCCCAATTTTTAAGCGGGAGTTCAGATCTTACTTCGACACTCCCGTCGCCTATGTATTTATCGTGATTTTCTTGGTGTTAAACGGGGTTTTCACATTTTATGTTGGCGGCTTTTATGACCGCGGTCTGGCTGATTTAAGCCCTTTTTTTGAGTTCCATCCTTGGTTATACATGTTCTTAATACCGGCCATCTCTATGAGACTCTGGTCTGAGGAAAGAAAAGCTGGAACGATAGAACTTATGTTGACGCTTCCAATCTCTTTAAGCGCTAGTGTTTTTGGCAAATTTTTTGCAGCGTGGTGTTTCACAATAGTAGCCCTATTAGGCACCGTCCCTATTTGGCTCACGGTCAACTATCTTGGTCAGCCTGATAATACTGTGATTGCGGCAAGCTACCTAGGCAGTATCTTGATGGCCGGAGGATTTCTATCAATAGGTTCATGCGTCTCCGCGCTAACAAAAAATCAAGTGATCGCTTTCGTTACCAGTTTTATGATCTGTCTGGTGTTTAACCTAAGTGGTTTTCCAATGGTTCTAGATGTTTTCGCTTCTTGGGCCCCGCAAAGTATTGTAGATGTAATAGCATCTTTTAGCTTTCTTACCCATTTTGACTCAATTCAAAAAGGGGTAATTGACCTCCGAGATATAATTTTTTTCGCGAGCTTAATCATCTTCTGGTTGTACCTTAATGTGATCGCGATTGAAGTCAATAAAAGTAATTAATAAAAACCACAGTCAAATAATTAAAAAAACCATTTACGAAAAAATATCATGAATCGAAAATTAGTTTCCGTCACCGGTTTAATATTAGCCACAACTATGTTCCTCGGAATAAATATCATAAGTAACGAGACACTAACCTCAGCGCGACTCGATCTGACAGAAAACCGACTCTATACTCTGGCGCCTGGGACTTACAATATACTCTCGGATATCAGTGAACCACTTTCAATTCGATTATATTTCTCATCTGAACAATTGGCTGGGCTCCCTCAATTGGCTAATTATGGGAAACGGGTCAAGGATCTACTCAATGAATATGTCGCTAATAGTAATGGCAAAATAAAACTTTACGTGATCGATCCCGCGCCGTTCTCCGAAGCTGAAGATGAAGCGGTAGGCGCGGGAATAAGACAGCTGAGTCTCGGGAGCAACGGCGAGGTAGGATATCTGGGACTAGTAGCAACTAATACAACAGACGATCGGGAAGTGATTGAAGTACTTAGCCCAGATCAAGAAAACGCGCTTGAATATGATTTAACGAAAATAATCTACAAGCTAAACGATCCTAAGAAACGAATTATCGGACTGATTACTGATCTACCGATACTTTCGGAAACCGACCCACAAACTGGCCAAGTCATAAAACCAGGCCTTACAGCGATTACGTTCTTGAAAGAATTTCATGAAATAAAACGACTCCCTATAGATAGCTCCTTAATAGATGATGAGATAGATACGCTAATATTAGTTCATCCGAAAGATTTATCTATCAAAACTCAATATGCAATAGACCAATTTTTAGTGAAAGGAGGCAAAGCATTAGTTTTCGTAGACCCTCTAGCCGAGCAGGATCCTACCCAACCCAACCCTGAGACTCCCGGAGTGATGCCGCAGCTGGGCTCCAGACTTGATACTATTTTTGAGGCGGTGGGAATCAAACTAAATGGTAGCCATGTCATTGGAGATCCGTCATCAGCTGTCCGCGTAAATTTTAATACGGCTCGAGGTCAGAGAGAAGTGGACTACCTACCGTGGATCCAGCTACAAGGAAAGTCTTTAAACAAGGAGGACTTCACAACAAACCAGCTTAATACAGTAAATGTAGGTACTGCAGGTAGCCTAGAGATCGACCCCAAACCGAATTTAACATATACGCCACTTTTAACCGCTAGTACCTCGTCTGGATTGATCGATAAAGACTCTATTATAACTGCAGATGACCCATCGTCTCTCATTGACGATTTTAATAGCGATGAAAAAAATCATTTAATTGCGGTCCGAGTTACTGGTAACTACACTTCTAATTTCTCCGCTCCCCCTTCAAGTGAACTAGAAGTCGAAGAAAGCAAATATGATTTAGATAAAAGTCATTTATTGACATCCGAATATCCGACAAACCTTATTCTGGTGTCAGATACAGATATTCTAGCGGACCGGTTTTGGGTCCGATTCTCAGGGTTTGCGGGAATGAGAATACCTGAGGCCTTCGCAAATAACGCAGACTTTCTAGTAAATGCGGTGGATAACTTAGGTGGCAATGACGACCTAATAAGTCTAAGAAGTAGAGGGCAGTATACCCGCCCCTTCGAGGTCGTACTTGACATACAAAGAAAAGCGGAAGAACAGTTTAGAGACAAAGAGCAAGCTCTCCAAGAAAAGCTTAAACTGGCTGAGGAAAACCTTTCTAGAATTCAAGGACAACAAATAGAAGGAGAGTTGATACTTAGTGCAGAACAGCAAATTGAAGTAGAAAAATTTAGATCCGAACAAGTAAGCACTAGAAAAGAATTGAGAGCTGTGCAGCACGAGCTACAAGATAATATCGATCGACTAGGTAGCATGCTCACATTTGCTAACACTGCTTTAGTACCCTTATTAATATTTTTATCCTTGATGGTAGCTAATGGGCTAAAACGATTCCGACCAAATAATAAAACGTAAAAGCAAAATGTTTAAATCAAAAATCATCGTTATTTTTTTTATCGCGCTAATAATAACCGCAACTGCCTGGAAGGTTTCAGTAGACAACAAGCCTCAGTCAGAAATTGTGAAAACCAGCCTCTTCCCTACGCTAATTGATAACATCAATGAAATAACCGAGGTGACGATTGCAGATAGAAGATTCAAATCGATCCTTAAAAAAATTGATGGTGTCTGGTACCTACATAATAAAGACAACTACCCAGCCTCTACTAGCGGTATAAAACAATTGGCACTTGAGCTCAGCAACTTAAAAATACTCGAGGCTAAAACTAGTTCAGTCGAAAAATACGCCAAACTAGGAGTAAGTGATCTATCAATTGAAGGCTCTCGAGCAAGTCAGATAACCGTAAGTGCTAGCAAAAAAGAACTCGTCTCTTTACTAATTGGGCTAAGCCCAAAGGGAGCTAAAAAAGCCCAGCGTTATGTAAGACTTGCCAATCAAGCTACAGCACAACTGGTGGCTGGACAGATTTCCGCGCCGACGAACCCTATAGAATGGCTCGATCCTCAAATCATTGACCTGGATAGCAAAAGTATCAAACTACTGACGATAGATGTTCCGGACGAAAAGAAAATCGTTATCTCTAAAAATACCGAATCGGAAGATTTCTTCACTCTTCAAGAAATTCCCGAATCATTCGAGATGAAATCTAAAACAATTGTATCAAGTATTCCGGCTATTTTAATGGACCTGAGACTAAATGATGTCATCTCAGCAAATATAGTCTCAGATTTAGAACCATCGCAACAAACTACGATCACAACTTTTAGTGGTCTCGAAATACTTCTCACAGATTACATTTGGAAGGATAAACGCTATACCGTGTTTGCGGCTAATCGCGGCAATGATAACAAAGAACTAACAGACGCTACGATAGAAAAAATAAATAATAAAGTAAATGGCTGGGCCTATGAAATTCCCTCTTACAAGCGACGGATGATAAATAGAAAGTTTGAAGACCTGATTCAAGCAATAGAGGAACCAGACTAAAACTAGCGACTTTTTCTACCGCCGCATAATTTGTTTGCATCTGGAACAACCCGATGAAGCTCAAGCAAGCCCCACAATCTCAGATTTTTCAGTTTTAATGCCTAATTCACGCGCTTACGCTTATAATAAAGTTAACCAAACAGTATTTGCGTAGAAATGACTAAAAACATAATGGTACCGAGGACATTCCAGGATCTGATCTTCAGACTTCAAAACTTCTGGGGAGAACAGGGGTGTGTGATCTTACAACCCTATGACATGGAAATGGGTGCCGGGACTTTCCACCCCTCCACCTTCCTAAAAGCTATTGGCCCAGAACCTTGGAAGGCTGCGTATGTGCAACCATCTCGGAGGCCAACGGATGGACGCTATGGTGAAAATCCGAATCGACTCCAGCACTATTATCAATTTCAAGTATTGCTTAAACCCTCTCCAAGTAATATCCAAGAACAATATCTCGAGTCCTTAAAAAACCTCGGGCTTGATTTGGAGACACATGATGTGCGCTTTGTTGAAGATAACTGGGAATCTCCTACATTAGGTGCTTGGGGCTTGGGCTGGGAGGTCTGGCTAAATGGAATGGAAATTACCCAGTTTACTTACTTCCAACAGGTAGGAGGGTTAGACTGTGCACCGGTGCCAGGCGAAATAACATACGGTTTGGAGAGGATCGCGATGTATCTTCAGGGTGTGGATTCAGTCTATGACTTAATTTGGAACAAGTCAGACGATGGAGTCGTATCTTATGGTGACATTTATCACCAAAATGAAGTTCAAATGTCCAAATATAATTTTGATTTAGCCGATACTGAAGCTTTAACAAATTGGTTCGACACGTGCGAAAGAGAAACCGCGCGGCTTATAGAAGCGGATCTCCCATTGCCAGCATATGAACAAATGATAAAAGCATCTCACACTTTCAATTTACTAGACGCAAGGAAAGCGATCTCAGTCACAGAAAGACAGCGCTACATTCTGAGGGTTAGAACTCTCGCCAAAGAAATCGCTGAGTCGTACTATGAAGCTAGAAAAGCACTTGGGTTCCCAATCGGTAAAAGTAACAGGGAACTCAAATAATGGAATCACTACTAATCGAAGTTGGAACCGAAGAATTACCCCCTAAATCACTAAAAAAATTATGTCTCGCGTTCTCTGACAATATTGTAAAACTTCTGACCAAAAATGGAGTGCAAATTGGAGAGAGTACCGCCTACGCGACTCCTAGGCGACTCTCTATATGTATAAAAAACGTAGCTGAAAAACAAAATGATCGAATAGATGAAAGAAAAGGCCCATCAACTGCACATGCGTATGATCAAAAAGGAGAGCCAACACAAGCAGCAACAGGATTTGCTCGCTCTTGTGGTGTCGACCTCAGCGAGTTATCAACAACGAAGAGTTCTGAGGGGGAGTGGTTGTATCACTCCCAGAAAATTGAAGGCATCGTCTTAAACAAAATTTTGCCTGATCTCATTCTAGAGGCGTTGAAAACACTCCCCGCAGCAAAAAAGATGAGATGGGGCAACAAGAAAGATGAGTTTGTAAGACCTATCCAGTGGTTAGTCATTTTGCATGGCAAGCGACTTGTTCCTGCAACCTTAATGGGAGTGAATAGTGGTAATATTACCAGAGGACACAGGTTTCACGGCCAAAAAAAAATCGTGATTCCAAACGCAGAATCATACGAAGAAGAACTGCGCGTTAAAGGACGTGTGATTCCTTCATTTGAAAAAAGAAAAGGACGCATACTTGACCAAATTGAGCAAGTGAATGAACAACTAAATGGAAAAATCGAATTAGATGATGACCTTTTGGATGAAGTTGTTGGGCTAGTGGAATGGCCAACATTAGTAATGGGTAGTTTTGACAAACATTTCTTGTCTCTGCCCGATGAAGTCTTGATCAGCTCTATGCAAAAGCACCAAAAATATTTCCCTGTCAGATCTAATGACGACATACTCACCAATGACTTCGTGACCATCTGTAATATTGAGAGCATAGATCCGGATATTGTGCGGCAAGGGAATGAGAGGGTAATCCGGCCGAGACTAGCCGACGCGCAGTTCTTCTTCCAAACCGACACGTCAAAGTCCTTGGAGAGCCATCAAGAACATCTTGGTCGTATGACTTTTCAAAAAAAACTCGGAACACTGTTAGATAAAACTAAGCGTATAACGGTTATCGCAAGTGAGATCAGTGAAGTTTGTAACGCTAAGCAAATTGATACTAATAGAGCCGCACAGTTGGCCAGGTGTGATTTACTTTCAGAAATGGTCGGAGAGTTTCCTGATCTACAAGGTGTTATGGGAGGCTACTACGCCGAAAAAGATGGTGAAAATCCAGAAGTCTGTCTTGCCATTAAAGAGTTTTATCATCCTAGGTTTTCGGGTGATACTATCCCGTCAACTGCTACCGGAAGATGTATAACTCTGGCCGATAAAATTGACTCGATAGTCGGTTTATTTGGAGTAGGCCTGGCACCAACAGGTGATAAAGATTTTTATGCCCTGCGCAGAGCCGCAGTCGGAGTTTTCCGGATAATTGTAGAATCCAATATCGAAATTGATCTGCAAAACTTAATATCAATTGCCACGAACCAGTTCAATAAGATTTCATTTCCAGACAAAATCACTGTTGATATTTTGACTTTTATAGACGATAGGATGCGTGCCTACTATCTCGATACTGGCTTACCAATCGACACTTTTAATTCCATACCGAGCCTAAAAATAATAAGTCCATTGGAGAAAGACCGCCGGATAAAAGCCGTAACCGAGTATCGTGAGCTGCCGGAGGCTCGCAGCCTGTCTGCTGCAAATAAACGCATAACCAATATTCTGAAAAAATCGGTAGAAAAAAATCGTGGTGCGTGGAATCAAAAACTACTTATAGATGATAGTGAAAAGAAGCTTGCTGAGAAAATTAGTTCACTCAGACCCCAGCTTGACACTCTTTTCAACGAACTAAAATATGTCGGATACATGAAAAAGCTTGCGGAACTAAATGATACTGTTAATAATTTTTTCGAAGACGTTATGATTATCTGTAATGAAAAAGACATACAACATAATCGAGTTGCCCTTTTATACGATCTTCAAGACCTATTCGGTAAAATCGCTGACATTGGTAAAATCCAACTTTAAATATATATTCTTTGCAGATCAAGAAGTCACTGAGAAATGCTTACAACAATAAGATCTTGGATGTTTTATGCGGGGCTAATCCCTCTGACTATTTTCTTCTCGATTATCAGTGTGTGTGTGCTCATCTTGCCATCCACTCCAAGATACAAAACAATCATAACATGGTCTAAGTTGGCGTTATGGTGGTTAAAAATAACGTGTAATTTACATTGGGCGGCAAAGGGTATAGAAAATATAACCGATCGGCCGGGAGTTATTTTATGCAAGCATCAATCCGCTTGGGAAACGATTGCGATGCAAATGATCTTTCCGAAACAGACTCAAGTCCTAAAAAAAGAGCTGCTGAACATACCTTTTTTCGGCTGGGGTCTCGCGTGCCTTAACCCAATCGCTATAAATAGGAAACAGGGTGCTAAATCTGTAAAAAAAATCCTAGATATAGGTCAAAAAAAAATCAAAGACGGATGGTGGGTACTTTTTTTTCCAGAAGGTACACGTATTGCGGTAGGGAAAAATGGGCGATTCACGCAGACTGGTGCTGCTCTTGCCCTGGAAGCTAACTGTCCAATTATACCGGTAGCCCATAATGCTGGAGTTTTCTGGAAGAAAAATACTGTGAAAAAATATCCTGGGACTATTGAAGTCATTATTGGGGCACCAATCTCAACCACAGGACGCAGTAGAAAAAACATCATCAAAGACGCAGAGAACTGGATCGACACAACGTGCGCAAAATTGCCTAGCGAAATAGGTACCAACTAATCCCTTCTCGACCTGCGTAATAAATAATTCGAGCAATGTATCTTTCGAAATGGGTACAATAGCATATCCTGGAAATTGTTCCCTTGCGCGTTAATATCTGCCACACCAAACTTAAGTCGTGTCACCTCGGGTAATGTATAACAGGTATAGGTTTTGAATAATCTATCCCACAAACACAAGCAGAAACCAAAATTCTTTTGGCTTTCGACTACTCCAACCGAATGATGAATCCAATGAGTCTGAGGAGTAATAAACACACGCTCTAATATTACTTGGTACCGAGATAGTAGCTTCGAATTACTATGTGAGAAAAGCGAAAAACTGCTCAACACGATTTCAAAAACCACCACCGCCAAGATACTAGGCCCTATAAGAAATACAATCAACCACTTGTACGCTAGTGAAAAAAAAATCTCTCCCGGATGGAATCTAAATCCAGTAGTCGCATCTAAGCGCTCATCAGCATGATGTATTTGATGAAAGCGCCACAGAAACGGCACCGCGTGCATGGTGATGTGCTGTAAATAGATGAGAAAATCCAAAAGAATCAATGTAATAATAAATGATACCCCTACATGCATTGGAAAAACGTTAAAAATTCCAAAGTCGTTCGATTGAGCAAATGCCGCAGCGCTGACAGCTGACATCGAAATCAGTAAGCGAGAAGTCCCTACAGTGCCCAATAAAAAAAGCATGTTTGTGAATCGATTTATTGTCCATACTTCGCGATAGCGGACTAAAGGGCTTCTCCACTCTAGTAACAGCAGCATCAAAAAACATACAGAAAATAAACCTACACGAATTAACGTTTGATTTTCCACGATAATTACCTTTAAAAAGATAGATAGTAATATTTACGCTACCACAGTACCTTATTACTATCCTAGTGTAATAAAATTATACTAGCTTCTAATTATGAGAAAAAATATGTACTCACAACGATATAGTTCTTTCCCCACCACTAGGCTGCGCCGCTTGCGTAATCGAGATTATGTTAGGAGGCTAGTTAGAGAAAACACCTTGTTACCTTCCGACTTAGTCGCACCAATGTTTTTAAAGGAAGGAAAGAATGTTAAAGAAGTTATCTCCTCAATGCCCGGTGTACATCGGCTGAGCATTGATTTAGCTATTAAAGAAATAAAAACACTGAGTTCAAAAGGTGTACCGGCGGTTGCGCTATTCCCTTCGGTCCCAGACCGACTAAAATCATCGGGCGGAGAAGAGTCTTATAATAGTAGTGGTCTTGTACAAAACGCGATTAAAAAGATCAAAGAGGCAGTGCCCGAAATCGGAATAATCTCTGACGTCGCGCTTGATCCCTACACAACTCACGGCCACGATGGTCTACTTAACGAAAATGGTGATATCTTAAATGATGAAACCATTGACATACTTGTCCGCCAAAGTATTTCTCAAGCAGAAGCTGGAATTGATATTATAGCTCCGTCTGACATGATGGACGGAAGAGTTGCGGCAATAAGAGCTGCGTTAGACGCTCGCGGATTTCAAGAAGTTAAAATTCTCGCCTACTCCGCTAAATACTCGTCTGCTTTTTATGGGCCTTTTCGAGAGGCTATAGGCTCGGCTAAAAATATTGGATCCCAAGGCAAAAAAACCTATCAGATGGATCCTGGAAATAGTCTCGAAGCTGTGCGAGAAGTGGCACTTGATGTCGCAGAGGGTGCCGATATGGTTATGGTAAAGCCGGGAATGCCATATTTAGATATTATCACCCGCATAAAAGAAGAATTTGGCATGCCTACATTCGCATATCAGGTAAGCGGAGAATACTCCATGATAAAAGCAGCCTCCGAAAATGGCTGGTTGGATGAAAAATCGGCTATTCTCGAGTCGCTACTCTGCTTTAAAAGAGCAGGAGCAGATGGTGTGCTCTCATACTTCACCAAAAACGCGATCAATTGGCTTCACGAGTCTTGAGGACTTTGATCTAAGATTTGATACTGTTTTATTTTCCTAGTTAGCGTATTTCTTCCCCAACCTAATAACTTAGCAGCCGCTTGTCGTCGACCGCTAGTATGTGCAAGGGCTGCTGTTATCAGGACAGCCTCAAATTTAGATTCCGCTGTCGAGATGATTGCCCCAGCATCTTTCGTGTCGAGTACCGTCTCAACCCAACTCCTGAGGTTAGATTCCCAATGCTGGCCAACTGGATCAGATTCCTTCTGCTCGGCGAGTTTTATTTCTTTTGGCAGTTCGTCTATCTCTACTTCACGGGTGCTACCCATCACCATCACTCTCCTGCACACATTTTCGAGCTGTCTTACATTACCTGGCCAATAATAGGCCTTTAGTAAACACAACGACTCTTCTGTGAAAACTTTAGCCTCTTGATTCAACTCTTTCGCAATCAACTGAAAAAAATAATTAGATAGCTCTCCGATATCATCAACTCTCTCTCTTAAAGCCGGCAGCTCGAGACTGATTACATTTAACCTATGGAATAAATCTTCTCTGAAGCGCCCATCTGCAACAAGTACATCTAGCTCCTGATGGGTTGCAGCGATGACACGAACATCAACTTTTATAGGTTGATGTCCACCAACCCTATAGAACTGTCCGTCCGATAGCACTCTCAATAATCGCGTTTGCAGATCTGCAGGCATGTCTCCAATCTCATCCAAAAATAATGTGCCCTTATCTGCTTGTTCGAAACGCCCTATTCTCCGAGATGTAGCACCCGTGAATGACCCTTTTTCATGCCCAAATAATTCAGACTCCAAAAGCTCCGACGGAATAGCCGCTGTATTAAGCGCTATAAAGGCTTGATCGGCTCGTGGACTATGTTTGTGTAATGCGCCCGCTACTAACTCCTTGCCGGTACCAGATTCCCCTGTGATCATTACAGTCATGTGAGAGTTTGATAACCTTCCTATAGTCCTAAATACCTCTTGTATTTCTGGGCTAGACCCAATTATACCAGACACCTTAGAGTCAGCATCGTTAGGTGCCTGTGATCCTGAATCCTCGCGCGCCTTCCTGATAGCACGGCGAACAATTGAAATAACATCGTCTACATCAAATGGTTTAGGCATATATTCAAACGCTCCCCCTTGAAAAGCCGCTACCGCATGATCTAAGTCCCCATACGCTGTCATCACTATAACTGGAACTTTAGGGAAATTTTCGCGCAAACTCGCTAGCAAACTTAGTCCACTCTCGCCGGGCATCCTAACATCAGTGATGACCACAGAGGGTTTTTCGACATCTAGTATCTTTAGTGCATCATCGGCAGTTTCAAAGCTTCGAGTCGTTACTTGTTCTTTGCTTAACGCCCTCTCCAAAACCCATCTGATAGCTCTATCATCATCAATAATCCACACATCCTGCGACGAATTCATTTCAACTCTCCTAGCGGTAACCAAACAGAAAATACTGTTTTACCCACTTCACTTTCAAAACCTACTAATCCGCCCTGTCTCTGTATGAGGGACTGTGCTGTAGGAAGACCTAAACCAGTTCCCTCCGGTCTTCCCGTGACTAACGGGTAAAATATAGAAGTGCCTAATTCTGGATCGATACCAGGTCCATTATCGATAATCTGTATCACCAAAACTAATCTGTGGAGCTTCGCACCAATTGTGAATTTTCGCTGTACACGAGTCTTTAAGGTTATATTTCCTCTCGCAGAAACGACTGCTTGGGCAGCATTGCGCACAATATTTAAAAGAGCCTGGATCAGTTTGTCTCTATCAGCCTTTATAGGAGGTAAACTGGGATCATAGTCATCTAATATTGAAATCTGTGTCCCGTGTTCCGAATCTACTATCAGCCGAACATGCTCTAAAACTTCGTGTATATTAATTTCTTCTATGTCTAGTTGACCCGCAGGTTCCAACATCCTATCAACCAGTAACCGCAATCTATCGGTTTCACCTATAATTACTTGGGTATATTCGGCTAGCGACTTGCTCGTTAGCTCCCTCTCTAAAAGTTGGGCCGCACCGCGAATACCTCCGAGAGGATTTTTGATCTCGTGCGCTAGTCCTTGGATAAATGCGCTTGCTGCATAATTTTGAGTAAGCATTTGGCCGTCACGCTGTATATTGCGGTGACGAGCTACGTTGGTCATTTCAATCAAAACGATAGCCGGTGATCCTTCCTCAAGCCACAAAGGCATAACATTGCAGTCTACAAACACTTTTTCTGACAAATGCATCCCCAGATAGATACCCCTCTCCATGAATGATCGCTCTTCACTTAAAGCTCGCCGAGCGGCTTTTTCTAGAGCTAACCCCTGTGGGAACAAGTCTCTTAAACAACGACCCTTGAGTTTGGACTCACTTAAAGCAAAAAGAGTTTGCGCAGAGGCGTTCAAAGTCACTACTCGCAAGGCCGAATTGACCACTAAAACTGAAGTGGCCATAACACTCAGTAAATCTATATCACCTAATTCAATACTTTGATCGCGCTTCATTGCACTATTTTGGTGCATTTAATCACCTGCCGTCCAGAACTTTTAAAAATATTCATACCTTTCGATAAGTTACTATTTGTTTAGGTATCAAAATTGTTTCTTTATTAATAATAGAAGCAAGAATTGGACCATGACGAAAAATAACTAAAAAAAAGCCCCCTAGGAGGGGGCTTAATCAACTTTCACAAAAGTTTAGACGCTGTAATACATCTCGAACTCTTTCGGATGCGTAGACATTCTCAGTGCAGTTACTTCCTCCATTTTTAGGGAGATATAAGCATCTATTGCATCATCGGAGAATACATTTCCAGCCTTTAAAAAGTCCCGATCAGCATCTAAAGCGGTCAACGCCTCATGCAAAGAAAAACAAACCGTAGGGATCGCTTCGCCGATAGGAAGCCCGGTTAATTCGTCACTCTCAAGGACGTACAAATCTCTGTCCTGTGGATCGCCTGGATGTATTTTATTCTTTATGCCATCAAGGCCCGCCATCAACAAGGCGGCAAACGTGAAATAAGGGTTGCCCGCAGAATCAGGAAATCTGACCTCAATTCTTCGAGCTTTTTCACTATCAACCCAAGGTATCCTAACCGACGCTGACCTGTTACGCGCAGAATAAGCTAAAAAAGTAGGCGCCTCGAAACCGGGTACCAATCTCTTATAGCTATTTGTGCTAGCGTTAGAGAAAGCATTGATCGCGCGAGCATGTTTTATTATGCCCCCGATATAATAAAGAGCCGTTTCAGACAGGTTCCCGTAGCCATCTCCAGCAAACAAGTTTTTACCGTCTTTGCTTATGGATTGATGTACATGCATTCCATTACCATTGTCACCAACCAGCGGTTTCGGCATAAAAGTAGCTGTTTTCCCATAACCATGCGCTACATTATGAACACAATACTTAAGGATTTGATTCGCATCGGCTCTTTTTACTAGCGTATCAAATTTAGTTCCTATCTCACATTGTCCGGCGGTCGCCACCTCATGATGATGAACTTCAGTCTCTATACCCATTTCTTCCATCACTAAACACATCGTGGATCTGATGTCCTGAAGTGAATCCACAGGAGGGACTGGGAAATAGCCGCCTTTTACACCAGGACGGTGTCCTGTATTTCCATCCTCATAAGATTTACTAGAATTCCAGCCGGCTTCATCAGAATCAATGCTAAATCCTGCGCCTTTCATCTCGTTGTTATATTTTACATCGTCGAAAACGAAAAACTCTGGTTCAGGGCCAAAATAAGCTGTATCCCCAATACCAGAGTCATTTAGATACGCCTCAGCTCTTTTTGCCGCTGATCTCGGACAGCGCTCATAACCTTCTCCGGTCGACGGTTCGACCACGTCGCATCGAATATTATAAGTTTTTTCCTCAAAGAATGGATCCATCACTCCAGTCGAAGCATCGGGCATCAAAATCATGTCTGACTCGTTAATATCCTTCCAACCGGAGATGGAGGAGCCATCAAACATTTTTCCAGATTTAAAAAAATCCTCGTTAACTTCTCGTGCGGGAATAGTTACGTGCTGCTCTTTACCCTTGGTATCTGTGAAGCGCACATCGACAAACACCACATCTTCATCTTTTATAGTCTTTAAAATATTTTCCACGGACATTTTAATTTTCTCCAACTTGAGTCATGTAACTTAATCTTTTTATAAAACTACATGCACAAGGCGTGCCATTGCAAAACACCACAATTAATCCATCTAAAAGGGATCAATGGAGCATATATGATTTAAAATGGTGCAATGTCGGTAATTTATGACTTTTTTTGGTGCATTCAATCGATTAGCACGTCTCTCTCGTCGCTAATTAAACTATCAAAGGTCTGCCGACGACGTACAATGCTGTAAGACGATCCATTTATAAGGATCTCGGCGCACCGCAAACGAGCATTATAATTCGAGCCCATAACAGAGCCGTATGCTCCGCAATCAGCGACAGCCACAAGGTCTCCTTCAAACACATGTAATCGGCGATCTTTGGCTAGCGTATCTCCAGTCTCGCAAATCGGACCTACCACATCACAAATATCACCTTCAACACCTGTCAAACTCTCACAATAAGTCAATACGTCGTGCCAGCCATCATACAAAGCAGGCCGTAATAGGTCATTCATACCCGCATCTACGATCACAAAATTTCTATCTTTTGTCTTCTTAATAAATTCTACCCGTGTAAGCATTAGTCCCGCCGGACCAACAATCGAACGACCTGGCTCTAAAACTAATTTAAACTCCTTCGGAACAACTCGACATAACCCGTCTACAAGCTCGTTGATAGTGGGCGGCGTCTCACCACGGTAATCAATACCCAATCCCCCACCAACATCGATGGTCTCAATTTGTATCCCAATAGTTTTGAGGTCCAAGGCTAAATCAACCACATGCCCCACCGCTTCAAGTATCGGATCGACAATAGTTATCTGAGAGCCTATATGGCATGCAATACCTGATGGGTTTAGCCATTTAGAAGAAGAAATTCTCTGATAGAGTTCTCGTGCGTCATCAATGGGTACTCCAAACTTACTGTCTTTTAGACCAGTTGAAATATAAGGATGAGTTTTAGGATCAACGTCAGGATTGACCCTTACAGCAACATTCACGAATACGCCCATATTTGCTGCTACACTTTCTAGTCTTTCGAATTCTTCGCAGGATTCTAAATTAATGGAACCTACTCCAGCTTTTAGCGCTTCTTCAATTTCGTCTCTAGTTTTCCCAACGCCCGAAAAAACCACACCCGCTGGCTTACCTCCGGCAGCTATCACCTTATTCAGTTCCCCGATAGACACCACGTCGAAGTCCGACCCAATGAGGGTCAAAGCCTTCAAAATAGATAAATTGTCATTTGCTTTTACCGCATAGCAAATGCGATGTGCCCTCTCTTTAAAAGCGCTATTGTACTGGCACCATGCTTGCTCAAACGATCGTCGAGAATATACGTAGCACGGGGTTCCTACTTCGTCCGCTATTTGCCCCAAATCAACATCTTCGAGATGTAACCGATTATTATGATATTTCAGAAATTTCGATTTCATTTACATCCGCTAGCAATATTTAATTCAATCGGAAGACTGTGATCGAGCATCAAGCAGTTGGTTGTTGCCATTACTTTTTGGGATATACAGCTCCCCTTTTTGACCGCAGGACAGATTTGCGACTAATAAAAACATTACCGCAAAAAACAGCTTAAATTTTTTCATCGTGTTCATAGCCTAATTCATGAGTACTGTATTGTAACTAAGAAACTTAGCGTGTAATACGGTTTTCACAATATCCTCATGCATGGTTTTTTCTACGTTTAGAGAATTTCCTATCTTTTAAAGCAGGTTTTATTAAATCCGGAAGTAAACGCTCGTTAACTTGCTCAACCATAATCTTGTGACCGATATACTCCTCAATACTTTGCAGTGAGAACACATATTCCTCACAGGCTAAACTAATAGCATCGCCCCGAGCTCCTGCTCTAGCAGTCCTCCCAATTCTATGCACATAGTCTTCACAATTATTAGGCAGATCATAATTAACTACATGGGTGACGTCTGGGATATGCAAACCGCGAGCCGCCACATCGGTAGCAACAACTATGTCGATTTTACCCATCTTAAAATCGTCTATTAATCTTTCGCGTTTTGCCTGCTCCACATCGCCTGATAGAGCTCGCGCCTTATAGCCATTAGAATTCAGATAGCCAACAAGTAAACTTACCACTCGTTTTGTATTCGCAAAAATTATCGTTCGAAATGGCTTTTGGGTATTTAGCAGACCCACTAACAAACTGATTTTTTCGTCCGAGCTTACATGGTAAAGCACCTGAGAAATTTTACTCGCAGCTCGAGTTTCCGAAGCGATCTCGACTAACTTTGGCGTATTCATGTACTCATACGCCAACTCATTGACTCTATGCGAGAGTGTTGCCGAATAGAGCATATTTAGTCTCTTTGAGGGGTGAGGCATCCGCCGTAGGAGAAAACGCAGATCTTTGATAAACCCCAAATCAAACATACGGTCCGCTTCATCTAAAACCAATGCTTCAATGGAGTTCAGGGAAAAAACATTCTGTTTGAAATAATCTATTATACGTCCCGGCGTACCTATGATGATATCAGCTCCCGTCTGGAGACTCTTCCGTTGCTTTTCATAATCCACCCCACCATAAATCAAGGCTAAGTTAAATCCTGTATAGGCTCCTAATATATCTGCGTCTTTCTTAATCTGTATAGCCAACTCCCGAGTCGGTGCCAAAATCAAAGCTCGCGGATTGGCCTGAGGTCCCGTAGTAGGAATTTTACTTCCGCCGGACTCTTTCAGTAAACGATTCATGGTAGCAAGTAAATAAGCCGCAGTTTTGCCTGTTCCAGTCTGAGCTTGCCCTGCGATGTCTTCATTTCTCAACAGAGATGGCAGCGATCTCGCCTGTATGGGTGTACAAAATTCAAAACCGGCATCTTCAACACCCTGTAAGAGTCTTGAGTCAACACCTAACTCATCAAAACGGACAGTAGAAAGATCGTTGTCGTTCTTCTCTCTCGCTTCGACCATGATGGGCTCGGTTTTCGCTCCCGATGGGACCGGTGCACTAACTCGTGTCTTACGCCCTCTCCGCTTTCTGGTTTTTTTTGAGGTAATGTCGAACTTTCGTCGGTGACGAAAGAATTTCATTCCTAAAAACAAAAAAATAACGACACAAAAGACTTGAATGATTGAGTATGAATTCATAGGATTATGTTTGCCTTTGGTTCTTTAAGCTTACCCTAGCTTTTACTTAAGTTCATTTGGCGATGGCCTCTCAACAATTAAAAGGAATAATAGACCCATAATGAGTGAACAATTAATTCAAGTTACCGATGATTCTTTCGAATCAGATGTCCTGCAATCCGACGTACCCGTATTAGTAGACTACTGGGCCGAATGGTGCGGACCATGCAAAATGATCGCGCCTATTCTAGACGAGGTTGCGTCGGAATACGCTGGCAAATTGAAAATAGCGAAATTAGATGTCGATCAAAATGCTGAAACTGCGCAAAAGTACAGCATAAGAAGTATACCATGCTTAATGCTGTTCAAGGATGGAGATATTGTAGCGACTCAAGTAGGAGCGTTATCCAAGAGCCAGTTAAGCGAATTCATAGACGAAAATTTGTAGGTCGACTTGCCATGCAAATACCGTAGTAATTTATTGCCCTCGGGGCTAGACTAAGAATAATTGTCATGTTAAGGTGATAATTCAGCTTGGGTGCAAACCTGCGTTCAAGCACCCCAAAATAACTCTTAATGCGCACTCCAACTCTTAGGCATTTTGAAATTTCTAATATCTAAATAATTTAAGTAATCCACAAAAACCTCATGATGAATCTCACCGAATTAAAACAAAAAACTGCGTCAGAATTATTGGTCCTCACTGAAGAAATGGGCATCGATGGTATCGGACGTTCAAGAAAGCAAGACCTTATCTTTAGTATACTAAAATCTCAGGCCAAAAA
This sequence comes from uncultured Gammaproteobacteria bacterium, assembly GCA_938075585.1. Classification (GTDB taxonomy): domain Bacteria; phylum Pseudomonadota; class Gammaproteobacteria; genus UBA4457. The sequence goes on from CALJHG010000006.1 coordinate 39,403, forward strand.
AGGGGAAGATATTTCTGGCGATGGTGTTTTAGAAATCTTACAAGACGGGTTTGGCTTCCTTCGAACCGCTGATTCATCTTACCTAGCGGGAGCAGACGATATTTACGTTTCTCCCAGTCAAATTAGACGTTTCAGCCTACGTACCGGTGATACTATCTCGGGAAAGATACGACCTCCAAAAGATGGGGAACGCTATTTCGCCCTGTTAAAAGTGGGCGAAATTAACTTTGAGCCACCTGAAAACGCTAAAAATAAAGTGCTATTCGAAAATCTGACACCTTTGTTCCCGCAAGAACGACTTCAGCTGGAGCTAGGTAACGGAAGCACCGAAGATTTAACTCCTAGAATAATAGATCTAGCATCACCCATAGGAAAAGGTCAGAGGGGACTCGTCATTTCACCTCCAAAGGCGGGGAAAACAATGATGCTGCAAAGTATCGCTCATTCTCTAGGGGTGAATCATCCTGATTGCTATCTTATTGTGTTGTTAATAGATGAAAGACCAGAGGAAGTTACTGAAATGCAGCGTTCTGTGCGCGGAGAGGTGATTTCTAGTACCTTCGATGAACCTGCAAGTAGGCATGTTCAGGTAGCTGAAATGGTTATAGAAAAAGCTAAACGTCTTGTAGAGCATAAGAGAGATGTAATTATCCTGCTCGACTCTATAACGCGTTTAGCGAGGGCATATAACACTGTTGTTCCTTCATCAGGAAAAGTTCTAACCGGGGGCGTTGATGCAAATGCTCTCCAACGACCCAAACGCTTTTTTGGCGCAGCAAGGAATATCGAAGAGGGAGGAAGCCTCACAATTATGGCAACTGCTCTGGTGGATACCGGGTCGCGGATGGATGATGTTATATATGAAGAGTTTAAGGGAACAGGAAACATGGAGGTCCATTTGGATCGTAAGATAGCCGAAAAACGTATCTTTCCTAGTGTAAATATCAATCGATCCGGCACTCGACGAGAAGAGATACTGACTAAGCCTGACGAACTTCAAAAAATGTGGATTCTCCGAAAACTTTTACACCCTATGGAAGAAGTCGCAGCGATGGAATTTTTACTCGAGAGATTTAAGGCGACAAAAAATAATGCAGACTTTTTCGACGCGATGAAGCGATAAAATTATTTGAAATAATCATTAACCTGGAGGCCAATCGAAGGTTCTGCCTGCCAGTATGTGCAAATGTAGATGAAAAACGGTTTGTCCCGCAGCAGACCCATTATTGACTACCACTCGAAAACCTTCGGTATAGCCTAATAACCGCGCCACACGAGGGGCCGTTAGTAAGAGATGCGCCAACAACTTGCCGTCTCCATCGACGGCTTCAGATAACATCTTAAGTGGCACTTTCGGACAAAGCAAAACATGCAAGGGCGCTTGAGGAGCAATATCTCTGAATGCAATGCACAACTTATCTTCAAACACGATGTCCGCGGGAATTTCTCTCGCAATAATCTTCTCAAACAAAGTAGGTTCGGTCATATACTGCTCACCAATGCGTTGTTATTTCAGTTCCATCGCTTTTAAGCTGCGGTTGCATTACAAGCTTACCATCTCGACGAAGAAAATCTCCTACGTGCTGCGAAAACGATCCAACTTTCACGTCTTGAAAATAAAAACGAAGAGTCTGCGTAATAGTAGGAAACGCTATCTCTGACCAAGGAATTTGCTCCTCGCTGTATAATTGACATTCTAAGCTTTCTAGCCCCGGCGCAAAATCTGGCTCACTAAGGTCTGCGAGAAACATTACATAGATTTGATTAATTTCAGGAAGACTGAATATGGTAAATAGGTGAGATATCTCTACCCGCGCACAAGCTTCCTCACGCGTTTCCCTAACCGCTGCCTCAATAAGCGTTTCTCCATTTTCCATATAGCCTGCAGGTAAAGTCCACCATCCCAGCCTAGGCTCGATAGCGCGCTTACACAGCAGGATCTGACCTTCCCAAACAGGAAGACAACCGGCGACCACTTTTGGGTTCTGATAAAATACTGACTCACAATTGCCACAAACATAACGCGCTCGATCGTCACCCTCAGGCACGGACTTACCAACCTCGTTTGATCCACATTTACTGCAGTAATCCAATTAAAACCCCTTTTGTGCAAACTAGATTAGTTAAGCGGGCCCAACCAGCCGTACCACGAAAAGCTTACATTTATTTAAAAGATTAATTACATTACTTTAGCGTAACATAGGCATTATAAAAAGAAGAAAGTGATAGTAGGCACAACCATGCAGCAAAACAATCAAAATACTAAGAGTACGCAGGTATATCTGAATACAACTAATAGTCTGGTCAGTTAACATGGCAACTCTGCAAGGAACTGAAAAATTTGAGCACGGGCGAGCACCCAAAGTAGGTGTGTTGCTCTGCAATTTAGGCACTCCCAAAGCACCTACCGCCCCAGCAGTGAAAAAATACTTAGCAGAATTTTTATCTGATAACAGAGTAGTCGAGTTATCGAAATTACTTTGGCTCCCTATTTTACATGCCATCATTCTGAACACGCGTCCTAAAAAATCTGCAAAAGCGTATAAAAGTATATGGACTGACAGCGGCTCTCCTTTACTTGTCTTCTCAGAAGGGATTCTAAATAAGCTGCAAAAGAAGTTTGAGGCGTTCGATGATAGTAATCTGATTTTCGGATTAGGGATGCGTTACGGCGAACCGTCTATACAAACGGCTATAAATGATTTGCAGAAAAAAAATATCAGAAAAATTTTAATATTACCCTTATACCCGCAATATGCGTCGGCCACGACTGCATCAGTTTACGATGCGGTCTTCGACTATTTCAAAACTCAGCGCTGGATACCAGAGTTACGCTTTGCATCAGATTATCATGACAATCCTCTATATATTTCGGCAATCGTCGAATCAATCAGACGAGAGTGGAGAGTCGGTAATAGGGGACAACATCTTCTATTTTCTTTTCATGGCATTCCTAAAGACACTTTCCTTGCAGGTGATCCCTATCACTGCCAATGCCATGCGACAACTAGAATGGTCGCGGAAGAACTTGGCTTAACGGACAAAGAATGGACATTAACATTCCAATCTCGATTTGGTCCAAAACAATGGCTCGAGCCCTATACCGACAAAACGTTAGAAAAGCTGGGGGCAGGAGGAGTCAAAAATGTCGATATAGTTTGCCCCGGATTCGCAGTCGATTGTCTTGAAACGTTAGAAGAAATCTCCATACTAAATCAAAACCTTTTTCGTGAGCATGGCGGAGAAAAAATCAACTATATTGGTGCATTAAATGACTCTGCCGAACAAATAAACTTGCTGTCCAATATTTTGGAGAGACATCTTTCAAATTGGGATAAACCTACAGACAAAACACTACTGGAACAATCGGCCTCTAGAGCCTTAGACGCCGGAGCCCCTAAATAGCAATCTATACCTTGAGTAACACATTCTTTAGGGGTTGACGGAACTGCTTGCCAATACTCTCTGGGTATCCATACCAAAACATCCCTATCGGCTTCTCTGCACTCATTGTAAATCCTACGATGTTAGCGAAATCACTTGTCTCAATAATACTGCCAGTAGTCCACTTGACTCCAACGCCTTTCGTCCATAAAAAAAGCATTAAATTTTGTGCGGCACAACAGCATGCTGCATAGTTTTCCTGCTCTTCCTTTTCATTTGCAGACTTTTTGGAAGTAATAACTAACCACCCGGGAACAGCCTGCCATCTATTCTTTTTTACCTCAGCAAATCTCGCTCCCTTATTAGTCAAGTTTTCCCTATAATTCATATCTATAATTTGAGCCTTTGGCTTGTCACTAAGTAGGTAGTACTTCCAAGGCTCTGTTAGAAAGTGATTTGGCGCCCAGCAAGCAACATCAATAGCCCGCTCAATTAAATCATCACTTACTTTTGCTGTCTCAAATGCATGTACTGTCCTCCTTCCCAAAATCACGCTTTCCAAACTTTGAGACCATTCCCTGCTCATAAACTCTCTCCGAAATATCAATTCAACTTTATCTCACACAAATTTTGTTAAATATAATATGAAGTATCTGGTTAATATGCGATTATAAATAAGAGAATTAATCGGGCTAATTCTCTGCGTTAGAGTCTGCGTAGCGTTAAGGCATCATTCTCTCCGCATTAGCAACATATAATTAATCTATGGAATATCAAGCAATGGTTAAACCAGTTATCGGTATCTTAGGCGGGAGCGGGTTCGTCGGTAGTTATCTCTCAAATGAACTAATAAAAAACGGTTATGCCGTGCGGATAATCACAAGAAAAAGAGAAAATGCTCGGCACCTCTGGCTTCTTCCGCAAAGTGAAATCAAGGTGACCAAAACTTTTACAAAAGAAGCATTGAGTCAAATACTCGATGGCTGTGTCGCGGTAGTAAATCTTATTGGGATCCTGAATGAAAAATGGGATAACGGGAAAGGATTTAAAGCGGTGCACACCGATATTACTGAAAATTTATTGGAGGCCTGCAAGCGCCTAGATATCCCGCAGTTATTACAAATAACCGCGCTAAACGCAAATAAATCTGACGCGAGCTATTATTTAAACTCAAAAAATGCGGCTGAGGCAATATTATTAGCGACTAAGGCCGAAGAAAGTGCCAAAGCTAATCAAAACGGAAAGGCTACCAGCCTACCTAAGGTGACTATAATCCGGCCATCAGTGATCTTTGGTCCAAGGGACAGCTTTACGAATCGTTTTCATACACTATTAAAATTCGCACCCCCAATATTTCCTCTAGCTATGGGGCACACCAGACTGCAGCCTATTTATGTAGGGGATGTTGTGAACACCATACTTAAGATACTACAAAACCCACAAGTGCAGCGGGAAGCCTTTGACATAGCCGGGCCTGAAATACTAACCCTGAAAGAAATTGTTGAATACATAGCAAAACTGACTGGCTATAGAACAAAAATCCTTGCTCTAGGTGGAGGCCTATCCGCAATACAGGCTAATATTATGCAATACTGTCCAGGTAAGCCGTTCTCAAGAGATAATCTTCGCTCTCTTCAAGTTGAATCCATCTGCACTGATGAGAATGGACTTTCGCAACTAGATATCATTCCCACCAGTATGGATTCAATAGTGCCAGGATATTTGGCGAAAAAAAGCAGCCGGTTTGCGTACTACAAGTTTCGCGATAGAACCTGATTATGATGCATATAAAGAGATAGCCAGTTACGACTTACATGAAGATTTACAAAGTAGGCGGTGCCGTTAGAGACTCGCTGTTAAAAAGAAGTCCAGAAGATACGGATTGGGTTGTAGTAGGAGCCAATGAAAACTACTTACTAAAAATGGGGTTTGATCGGGTAGGAAAAGACTTCCCTGTGTTCCTCCACCCTCATACCAAAGAAGAGTACGCGCTAGCACGACTGGAAAGAAAAACTGGTGAAGGTTACCTTGGTTTTGAAACGACAACCCATGAGTCAGTCACTTTAGAAGAAGATTTATCGAGAAGAGACTTCACCATAAATGCTATGGCGTCGGATGAATTAGGTAATATAATCGATCCATACGGTGGACTTAATGACTTGAGGAAATGTATCCTCAGGCATGTAACCGAAGCGTTTTTAGAAGACCCCTTAAGGATTCTGCGTGGCGCAAGATTTGCAGCTAAACTTAATTTTTCCGTTGCGGATGAGACGATCGCCATAATGATGGAAATGGTGGCTAAAGACCAACTCTCAGAATTAAAAGCGGAGAGAATTTGGTCCGAATTTAAGAGAGCTATAGTCACAGATCATCCACTGGTATTTTTCAAGGTGCTAGCACAATGTCGAGCGTTACCAAACCTATTACCAGAATTCAGCCCGCTTTTTGGGAAGTTTTTTAATGGAGAATCTCATTCACAGGATACAAAAATTCTGTCGCTGCTAGATAGAAAGGATAGAATCGAACGCGACCCGGAGCTAGTTTTTGCCATTATCTGCCGAGCCTTATTTTTATATAACCAAGAAAATGGAGAGCTCACTTCCAGCCAAATAAGCTCTTTTTGCGATCGATTAAAGGTACCAAAAAAATTCAAAACTATCGCTAAAAGAGCCAGCGCCTTTAAGCTTATAAAAAAAGAATTTAGAACGCGGTTAGGCAATGAAATTATACGTTTACTCGATGCAGTTGGCGGCTTTAAAAATGACTACTTATTTTCGAAGCTATTGCTCCTATATGAACTTGAACTAGAAACCAAACGAGATACCCATAGCTATGTTTCTGCGAAAGAACTTCTGGCGGTAAAAAATGCCATAAAAAACATGGATAACAATGATTTGATCCAGAAAAATTTCAGTGGAGAGTCGTTCGCCGAGCAGCTCAAAACTAGGAGAATAGCACTCGCTAATGATATGCTTGCTCTGTCTGCCAGAGCTCACGGAGTCTAGAGTCACGACCGCATTGGTATCTGTATAATTTATATCTAACTGGATTATTTAGATAGTAGTTTTGATGGTAGGACTCTGCAGGATAAAACTGTACAGCAGGTCTTATGGCGGTAACAATCTTATTATTTGGGAATCGAAAGTTCTGTAATTCTTCTAATTGGCGGTTCGTCTCGCTCTTTTCTTCCTGGTTTGAAAAATACACCACACTCACGTACTGCTGCCCCCGATCACAAAACTGTCCTCCTGGATCAAACGGATCAATATTTTTCCAATAAACCTCTAAAAGTTGAGCGAACGAAATTTCTGATGAGTCGTAAGTTACCCTAATAGCCTCTACGTGACGTGTGTAGCCTTTTGCTACTTCGTTATAAGTTGCATTTTCCTTAGACCCTCCAATATAGCCTACCGTAGTAGCATTTACGCCGATCACCGAATCAAAAGGTTCTTCTAGACACCAAAAACAACCCCCAGCAAAAATAGCTGATTTGGTATTTTGTATCTGATCTTCCACACTCACAGCATGAATTGAGGTGGAATTCATTGAAAATACGATTATAAAAAGTCCTAGAATAAGTCGGTATAAGATAAAGGGTAACATTCCAACCCTATCTAGTAGTCGAATAAAATAATAAATCCCCCCATAGGCAAAAATAGCTGATAACGCAGTCATAGTTCCTAACGTAAGCCATTGTCCAGGGCTGATAACAGAACTGTTAGCTACAATTTCGTAAACGACAGCCGCCAGTATTGTCGGGATTCCTAGTAAAAATGAAAACCTAACCGCACTTTCACGAGAAAAACCGAGCAAAAGAGCTGCCGATATTGTGACTCCCGAGCGGGAAGTTCCAGGTATAAGAGCAAGGGTTTGGATCATCCCAATAGATATCGCATCTCTCCAATTCATACTATCTAAAAGTCGACTTTTACTGCCAACAGCATCCGAGGCCCAAAGAACTCCCCCGAATACGATGGTCATTACCCCTATTACATAAACAGATCTAAGTTCGGCCGCTATAAAATCATGAAATACTAAGCCAGAAAGTACTATTGGCAATGTGGCAACGATTAAACAAATAGAAAGAAATTTATCGCCACATCGTATGTCTTTCCGTTTCTTTGGGAACCATGAGTAGCACAGCCTATTAATATCTTTTCGAAAATAAACACATACCGCAATCAGGGATCCTAAATGAGCAGCGATATCAAGACTCAGTCCTTGGTCGGTCCACGTGGTAAATTTAGCTACTAAAATCAAATGGGCGCTACTTGATACGGGTAAGAACTCAGTAACACCCTGAACAAAAGCTAACGTTACTAGTTGTAGAAAAGTCATTTTTACCCCAACCTAAAGCGTTCGTTGTCGGCAAATCCAGACATGTTCTTTTCGAGCCGATAAGAACATGCCATGAACTTAAAACTCTCACCCATCTGGGAGGGTAAAATTAATCGCTTCGCCTCTTGTGCTACTCTGTAAGCATCAACGCTGTCGCCGACACTCAACGTCGCAATGTGATCACCTAGCTTGTTACCTATTAAAAACTTTGCCTGAGAGGTAAAGCCATCGACGGCGAATCCTGCGGATAATGCGCATTCAGCTAAGTAAGAAAAATTAACCGACGTGGTGATGTCCTGAAGACCTACGGCGAAGAAGGGGTTATCGTTCAAATGATGCTTAAAGTAGCATCGTAAAGTACCGTCACACCTATCTAGGTGAAAAAAATCCTGATTAACATATCCATAATCTGCGACTAAAAGTATCCCACGTTTCATAAATTTCTTGAATTGCTCGAACCATATACCTTGTGTCTCAACATGCTCCGTTGTGTAGCCTTCCGGATAGTTCGACATCTGATCACGTATCAATTCTGGTATGACGGAACATTCTATTATCTCCCAGATGAAATTTTCGCCATCATAAGCCACCCCCAGTTCCTTTATTTCGCCACGCTGAATAGTAAATCGCTTAGCGGGCATAGCGTCAAATACTTCATTTGCTATAGCAACACCAAAAAAACCTTCACTAGGACAAGTTGTGTACCACTTAATTTTATCAGCCAATCGGGAGTTGATTTTCGACAGCCTAATTTTTTGTCTCTGTGAAAGATGTGGACTCGGCTCTATAATGGAATAATTAAAATTGTCCACTGAAATTTTCCCATCGAAATAACGTATAATCGTGTCCGCGAGGGCGCCTGTCCCAGCTCCAAATTCCGTAATCGCCACATCATTTTCATCCAAAATTTCGGCGCATTGCTCGGCAATACAAAAGCCAAAAAGATCACCGCTCTCGGGTGCGGTCACAAAGTCACCTTTGGCACCAAAAATCTCTTGTCCAGCGACATAATAACCTAGTGAATCGGCATATAGCGCTAGAGACATGAAACGATCAAAAGGAATTACTTGTTGTCTAGTAGCTCCAATTTCACTCGAAATTAAGTGCGTGAGTTTCCGAGAACGCTCTAGACCTTTTGGCGAGATATCTTGTAAGCTAAAAGTCTGATCTGAATTTTTCATCTAATTCCAGCACACATCATGCATAATAATTTTGGGGGAGGAAAAAAATTAATACTAAAATAGTTCAACCTGTGGCGCTAATCACTGGCGCTGCCAAAAGAGTCGGTGCCGCGATAGCGCAACAACTTCACGCGGACGGGTACCAAATCGCTATACACCATCATACATCGATCGACGAGGCGTATCAGCTCGAAGAAGATTTAAATAAAAAACGTCCAAACTCAGCCTTTATTATAAAACAAGATCTAGCGGAAAAAAATGCGGCAAATAAACTCATAAAAATGGTAGTCAATAAGACCGGCCAAATAAATCTGCTAGTCAATAATGCTTCTATCTTTTTGGAAACACCCTTGGAACAAAGTAAAAGCGTCGAGAATTTATGGGATCTTTTACACGCCATTAACGCGCGAATACCATATTTTTTGTCATTAGAAGCAATACCTTTTTTGCGTGAATCGCAAGGCTCTATTGTAAATATTACAGATATTCACTCAGAGAAACCCAGAAAAAACTACTCTGCCTATTGCTCGTCTAAAGCAGCATTAGTAGCTGTATCTAACTCTCTCGCCCTTGATTTAGCGCCCGATATAAGGGTCAACTGCGTAGCTCCTGGTGCCATTCTTTGGGCTTCGACCGAGAACCGCGCGGTACAAGATGACGCAATAGGATCAACACCGTTAGCTAGAATTGGTAATCCGTTCGATATTGCGCAAGCCGTCAGCTATCTAGCAAAAGCAGAATATGTTACTGGCCACGTACTTAATGTTGATGGGGGGCGAACTCTTAATACCTAAATTAGCACTACTATATCTTTGCCTCAATCGGAATAAAAGCTTCGACAAACCATGTATCCGCCACTTCTGCGAACCACCAAGTCTGCTCATCTATAATCTCAACTAGTGCTCCGGTATCTATCTCATAGAAGGAAATTTTTGCCACAACCCGCGCTTCTCTGCCGCCGTCAGAAATAAAGCTACTCAGCACTGTATAGCTATGGATACGATATAAAAAGACACTCTCACCCAGTGGAGCCACTTTTCTGCCATCGCGGTGCTTCACCCATCTATAGGCTTCTCGAAAGTATCCATATTTCAAATTTTTTACATAACTTGAAACTGTTTTTTCAAATTCAGCTAATTTCTTATCGGTTTTATTTTGGCCCAAAAACTTAAAAGATGGTGAATGTGCCACGAATTCTTCCTCGAGCAAGCCCCCGACATAATCCACACTAGTGCAACTTGCTGTCATCAGCGCTATCGCCACTAAAAGATAGTGCTTCTTGCAAAAATATAGACAGCAGGTTAGCTGGCGCACCAAATCGCTAAAACACATCTGAAATTTCCTGCAATCGAGGTGATAATTTCTTTATTTTTTTTAATGTCATCGACAGGTCGATCTGAGCATCAGGATGGATCCAAGAAGGGTACAGGTTAGCCAGCGGCCCAATGAAATAACTCGTTCTTAAGATGAAACTATAATCCAAACAGTATTCGACTTTCGAATCTAACGAACTGTCCGCCAATAAAAAAACCAAATCTAAATCGATAGGGATCTCGTGCGATAGAGAACCTGATTGATGCCGGCCACAACACCTTTCGATATGTTTTAGCTTCGCTATTAAGTTTGAGTAAGATAGGAAACAGTGGAAACTAACCGCAAAATTCCAATACTTTAGCTCTTTACCGCCAGATAGATCATGACTTTCATATAGAACTGATCGACTAATACAAGTAAATTCCCGATTCAACTTCTGCATGCAGGCCTTAATGTTTTCAGCATGCGAGACATTTGTCCCAATTAAAATACATGCTTTTTTCTCGGAATTATTCAGAATTTTTCGCCACGCTCAATTACTATACCGACCTCAAAGACCTCTGATAAAACACCGCGTTTTCCGATAGTCAACTTCACCCACCTCACACTAAACTCACTTAATATGATCTCGGAAATCTTCTCGGCGAGACTTTCCACCAGCTGAAATTCGGTAGACTTAGCATATTCAATCACGCGATCGCTGACCGCTTTGTAATCAACTGTGTCAGAAAGGTCATCAGATTTAGCAGCGTCGGTAATATCCGCACCTAGCTCTAAGTTCAGGATCAAGTTTTGCCTTATATGACGCTCCCATTCCCATACCCCAATGAGAACATCCACTTGTAAGTCACGAAGATATATTATGTCCATAAGTCTCTTGAAGTTCGCAAAAGTAAGATAGTATCAAACTTCAAAGTCTCTTGGGTGCAATTGTTTAAATTAGGTTAATATTTGCATTATGATAATAATCCTTTCAGTCAACATTTTCGCCTACCTACTGGGTTCAATTTCAAGCGCCATTGTCGTAAGCAAATTATTCAAAGTCGCTGATCCAAGGGAAATAGGGTCTGGCAATCCCGGAACTACCAATATTCTGCGTTATGCTGGGAAAACAGCCGCTGCTCTGACCCTAATTGGCGATGTCTCAAAAGGAATAATCCCGATAGCTATAGGACATAAGCTAGGTTTTACGGCGGAGATACTTTCTGTAATTGGACTGTGCTCGCTTATAGGGCACATTTACCCGGTTTTCTATCATTACAAGGGCGGTAAAGGGATCGCTACGTTTATTGGTATTTTAGTCGCCTTGAATTGGTTGCTGGCATGTTGCTTTGTCCTTACATGGTTAGCAACTGCATTGTTTACCCGCTATTCCTCATTATCTGCACTCCTAGCAATAACGGTAACGCCTATGGCCGCCTATATCATAGAAGTTCCTACTACAATGCTGATTGTGCTGACTTGCTGCTCAATAATTATATGTGTCCATCACAAAAAAAATATATTAAATCTGGTGAAGGGTGATGAGAAAAAAATAGGCCAGAAGGCCGATCTATAAGCTGCCCTAATCATGGCATGGGAGGACTCATCTCTGATAGTGGCCATCGAGCTTTAACCTGATCCTCGAGAGTGTCTGATTCCCCCGCTACCATCCGGCAATAACCAGCAAAAGCGATCATAGCTCCATTATCTGTCGTGAACTGCATGGAAGGAAAAAAAACTTCACTTGCCAGATCTTGGCATACACTCTCTAAGCGTCGTTTAATTGCCTTATTCGCACTCACGCCTCCAGCAACCACTAATTTACGCACCCCTGTTTGCTCTATTGCACGCCGACATTTTACGGAAAGGACATCAACTACAGAATCACTAAAAGCACGACATATGTCAGCACGATTTAATTCTATATCTCGAAGATTAGTGATAGTAGTCATTACATGGGTTTTAAGACCACTAAAACTGAAGTCTAAGCCGGGCCGATTAATCATCGGCCTAGGAAATGTAAATGCTGATGAGTCGCCCTCTTTCGCTAAAGCCTCAACAATAGGGCCTCCTGGGTAACCTAACCCAAGCATTTTCGAAACTTTATCAAAGGCCTCTCCCACCGCATCATCGAGAGACTCTCCTAAAATCTCATACTCACCCAGGCTGCGCGCATGTACTAATAGTGTGTGCCCGCCAGATACTAGTAGAGCTAAAAATGGCATTTCTAGACCTTCTCTACCATCTAGCATTGAAGCCAACAGGTGTCCTTCCATGTGATTGATCGCGAGAGACGGAACATCTAACGCCCACGCTAGCGACCGCGCAAAGCCCGCACCAACCAAAAGCGCTCCAGCCAACCCCGGACCAGCCGTATAGGCAATACCGTCCAAAGCCTTTACATCTAAATCCGCTTTCTCTAAAGCATCCTCCATGAGTGAACCTACTTTGCGAATATGGTCCCTAGATGCTAACTCAGGAACCACTCCGCCGTACTTGGCATGAGTCTTCACCTGACTAAATAAAATATCAGCTAAAAGGCCGCGTTCGCTATCATAAATAGCCACCCCTGTCTCGTCACAGGAAGTTTCAATACCCAAAATTTTCATTATATTTAGCACCCAAAGTATCTAAAAGCGTGACTTACGAACGAATTATAGTTATATTTCGCCAGCTTTAGTAAAAATAATCAACGCAGTAGGAAACATAAAAAGCATGCCAAACATCCGTGTGAGAGAAAATGAGCCGTTCGATATCGCGATGAGACGCTTTAAGCGCGCGTGCGAGAAAGAAGGTGTTCTCGCCGAAGTCCACAGAAGAGAGTTCTATGAAAAACCAACTCAGGTGAGAAAACGTAAAGCCGCCGCCGCAGTCAAGCGCTGGCAAAAAAAAGCATCCCGCCAAATAATTCACCGCAAACGTATGTACTAGCAGATCTTCTGCGTGTGAAAAAGTCCTCGAACGAGGTCGGACTTAGTCAAAAGTGATAAAAGACAAATTACTGGAAGATATAAAAACCGCGATGCGAGCCGGAGAAAAAAGTTCGTTAGCGGCACTTCGACTTGCCTCGGCCGCATTCAAACAATATGAGGTAGATAATCGTACTGAAGTTTCTGATGAAACGGCAAATCAAATATTGACGAAAATGGTGAAACAACGACGGGAGTCTATCACGCAGTACGAGGCGGGAAATAGGCAGGATCTTGTTGATCAAGAGCAATTTGAGATCAACCTGCTAATGACATATCTGCCGAAGCAATTATCTACCGAAGAAATTAAGGTCCGAGTGATATCAGTGATCAAAGATTGTGATGCATCGAGCATGCGCGATATGGGCAAAGTAATGGGCGCGCTTAATACCGAACTGCAGGGTAAAGCGGATATGAGTACAGTAAGTAGCTTAGTTAAGACCCTACTTTCTTCGAGCTAGTAAGTTTGTCTTTCCGATTGTCACTATGCTGTCTACAATGAGCTATGGCAGGACGTATACCCGAACAATTTATTGATGATTTAGTCACCAGAATAGACATTGTAGAGTTGATAGAGAATTACCTACCTCTACGAAAGGCAGGCAAGGAATTTCAGGCACTATGCCCTTTTCACGGTGAAAAAACTCCGAGCTTTACAGTAAGCCGAGAAAAACAATTTTATCACTGCTTCGGCTGTGGCGTTCATGGAACCGCAATAGGGTTTTTGATGGCTTATCGAAATCTTGAATTCCTTGAAGCTGTCGAAGAACTTGCCGATCTAGCTGGCGTGCAGATCCCAAGAGATACAACTGATAAAAACTTAGTGGACTCCAAAGAAGTTTTTGAGGTCCTCGGAGAGGCTGAAACATTTTATAAATCGCAATTACGAACGGCCGCTTCCAAAGAGAAAGCTATAAACTATCTCAAAAATAGAGGTATCTCGGGAGAGACTGCTAAAGTCTTTGGGATCGGCTATGCCCCAGAAGGTTGGCGGAATCTAATAGATAATCTTGCTAAAAACGGTATAACAGAAGAAAAACTCGCCAGGGGCGGCCTAGCTATTAAAAAGCAGACATCTGGCTACTATGATCGCTTTAGAGACCGAATCATATTCCCGATACAAGATAAAAGAGGGCGAGTTTTAGGCTTCGGTGGTCGGGTTCTAGATAAAAGCGAACCAAAGTATTTAAATTCTCCAGAAACTGAAGTGTTCCATAAAGGTACCGAGCTCTACGGACTAAAACAAGCAGTTGCCTCTGGTCAATTAGAAAGTCTCATAGTAGTGGAAGGCTATATGGACGTGATCTCTTTGTATCAATTTGGAATTAGGAATTCTGTGGCAACTTTGGGAACCGCTGTCACGGCCACACACTTAGACAAACTATTTCGGCATGTGTCAAAAGTAGTTTTCTGCTTTGATGGTGATAAGGCAGGGAAGCGGGCCGCGTGGAAAGGGCTAGAACTATCGCTTCCCAAAATACAAGGGAATCGACAAGTCGAATTTTGCTTTTTACCCGAAGGTCACGACCCCGACAGCGCGGTCAGAGAATTTGGAAGCGATCGCTTTTTCGCCGCGTCCAAAGTTTATAGCCTTATTGATTACCTCCTAGACTCTTTAAGGCAAAAATTGGACTTAAGCTCGGGTGAAGGAAAAGCCAATTTACTGGCGACTATCAAGCCCTTTATGGAAAAACTATCCGATACTACTCTGAAGGCTGTCGCGGCGCGTAAAATTTCAGACGCTACAAAATTCGACGAAAATTTAGTGCGACAGGAAATTGGGCTTATCCCGCGTGTCAATCAACGCAAATATATTAACGCAATTAAGAACTATACCAGTCGTTCTCTTCAGGAACAGGCTATCGGTTTAATTCTAGCTTCACCTTCGTTAGCTAACCAAATATCTGAAGCAGAAATGGATTTCATCCGTGATAACTTATCCGACTGCAACATATTATTTGAAGTATGGGAAAAATGTACGAGTGAAGATCTGACCACAGGAAGTCTCATTGAACGATTTCGCGGTACCGCTACGGAGCAGATTCTATTAGAAATAGCTACCGTCAGTAACCATCTTGAAGAAGGACAATCAGCTGTAGAGCTAAAAGAAGTCTTTAAGAAACTGCATTCGAAAGGTGTCGAACAACAAATTTTATCAATTAAGAACCTGTCTTTAGCTGACCTTACAGAAGAGCAAAAGCAACTTCTGCGCGGCTATAAAAAATAAAACACGAACAAATTTAGATCTTTAACTGTGGGGACTAGTCGCGCTCTAATTTGCGCGATATAATAAAGGATCAGGTACAGTAGATTGTTAAGTGGTTAGTTTTGAACCTAAAATCTACGACAAGGCCTAACAGTAAGTCTTTCCTTAAACATATATTTTTTCATTTGAGAGACGCAAGAAAGCATATGGAATTACAAGAAAAAGCCAGTCCCCAGTCGCAATTAAAAACGCTTATAGCCAAAGGGAAGGAGCAGGGGTTCCTGACCTATCACGAGGTCAATGACCATTTACCTAGTGACATAGTTGATCCTGAGCAAATCGAAGACATAGTCAATATGATAAATGATATGGGTATTACTGTGCATGAAGTAGCACCCGACGCAGATGAGCTACTACTAAATGGCGGTACTACAGTAGACGAGGAAGCAGCAGAAGAAGCGGCTGCGGCGCTCGCATCAGTCGATAATGAATTCGGCCGAACAACTGATCCGGTGCGGATGTACATGCGAGAAATGGGCACAGTCGATCTACTCACCAGAGAAGGTGAAATAAAAATTGCCAAACGTATTGAAAATGGTCTAAAGCAGGCGCTATTTGCGCTGGCTGATTTTCCGGAGGTGAACGAAGTCTTCCTCGGGTACTACGAACAATATAAAATTGAAGAATGCAAAATAACCGACATAATGTCTGGTTTCATGGACTATGACGCGGAAATTCAATCTCTTAACAAGCCCACTGAGACCGGCGAAACAGAAGAGAAAAATGATGGCGATGATGATGATGATGAAGGTAAAGCAACGCTAGACTTAGAAGATGTTGCAAATCGATTTTCTGCTTACGCGAAGTTATGCAAAAAAGCCGTGAAATCATCGAAAAATAAGGGACGAGAGCATGCCACTAGTGTAGCGTTACGAGAAGAAATGCAAGAAAAATTCGTAGAATTTAAATTAAATCCAAAACTTTTCGAGGTCTTGGCAGAAATCGTGGCGGGCGTGATTAAAGATGTTCGAAAGGCCAAACAATCAATTTTTGATATTTGTGTAAAGCAAGCCAAAATGTCCCGAAAGGATTTCCTGACTAGTTTTAAAGACAATGAAACTAATCTTAAATGGGTGGATGGTGTTAGTAAGCAGAAAAAACCTTTCGCTCCTATTATAAAAAAGAATAAATCTATAATTATTGATTACCAAAAAATCTTGGCCGAGTTAGAGGAGGAAAACGCCCTAACTGTAGCAGAGATGGAAGCTTTAAATCGTCAGATGTCCACTGGAGAAGCTAAAGCCCGCCGCGCAAAAAAAGAAATGGTAGAGGCTAATCTTAGATTAGTCATCTCAATTGCCAAAAAATATACTAATAGAGGCTTGCTGTTCTTAGACCTCATTCAAGAGGGTAATATCGGGTTAATGAAAGCAGTAGATAAATTTGAATATCGCCGTGGCTATAAATTTTCGACCTACGCAACTTGGTGGATCCGGCAAGCAATCACTCGTTCAATTGCGGATCAGGCTCGTACTATTCGAATACCGGTCCATATGATAGAAACTATCAATAAACTGAATAGAATTTCGCGACAAATATTGCAGGAACAAGGTAGGGAGCCTACCCCTGAAGAGTTAGCCGAGAGGATGGAGATGCCGGAAGACAAAGTGCGCAAAGTGCTTAAAATTGCTAAAGAACCGATATCGATGGAAACCCCAATCGGGGACGACGAAGACTCGCACTTAGGTGACTTCATTGAAGACCAAAATATGGATGCGCCGGTCGATTCCGCTACCTTTCAAGGATTATGCAGAAACACAAGAGAGGTCCTAGAGGGTCTTACTCCGCGAGAAGCTAAAGTTTTGAGAATGCGGTTTGGTATAGATATGAATACCGACCATACGCTAGAAGAGGTCGGGAAACAGTTCGATGTTACGAGAGAGCGGATTAGACAAATCGAGGCTAAAGCACTTCGTAAGCTGAGACACCCTTCCCGCTCGGAGAGACTTCGGACATTCTTAGATCAGTAAGTTAAAAGATAATTTCATTAGGGCCTGTAGCTCAGTTGGTTAGAGCAGGGGACTCATAATCCCTTGGTCGTAGGTTCGAGTCCTACCGGGCCCACCATCTTTCTTCCAATCAATAACTTAGAAGCTCTACCAACGGGTTTCGTCCACTGCGTTAGGCCGAAATGAGCCACATGCCCTCACTTCTGACCTACATATGGCCTACATTTTTTCACCACGTATCGCGTTACTTAATCTTATGAGGAACGCGAGATGCACAAACTGATTACCAAGAAAGTTATAGAAACTATTCACCTTTCAGAGGGTAGAGAATTACTGCTGAGAGATACCGAACTAAAAGGATTCGGTATACGGATTAGTCCTTCAGGAAACAAGACCTTCTTTGCAGAAGGGAACTTCAATAGAAGTCGTCAAACTAAAAGACGTTCTTTGGGACGCTACCCTATTGTCCCTCTGGACACGGCGAGAGGAAAAGCTAGAGAACTCCTGTACCAGTGGTACATCGGTATGGATATAGAGAAACAGCATATGAAGACTGCTCAAGAGGCAGTAAATACCTTCACTCTGGAAGAGACTATTAATCGTTATTTTTCCTCTCGCTCGTTAAAGAGCGAAGCAGATTACAGACAGGTAACAAGGAGAGTATTCGGAGATTGGTTCGATAGACCTGTCAGGTCTCTAACCAGAGAAGATATCGAGAAACGATACTGTGACAGAGTATTTAAAAAGGGCTGTAAAGCACAGACGAATAAGGCGATGAGATATCTCAATGCCATTCTTAATTTCGCCTCAGCGGAGACGATAAACGGTACTCATCTCTTGCTTTCAAACCCTGTTCAAGTCCTCTCAGATAAGCGTTATGACCGCTCTGTGAAGCCTAAAAAAACCTTTATAGAAGCTTCTCAATTATCTGGTTGGGTAAACGCTGTTAACTCTTTGTGCACTCCTCTGGCAAGGGATTTATTGCTCCTTCAGATACAGACAGGATTAAGAGACAGTGAGGCTAAAGGACTCCTTTGGGAAGATGTAGACTTCGAAAATAGACTGTTCACCGTCAGGAATACGAAGAACGGTAGTGACCTTACTATCCCTATGTCAGAGCAGCTATATGGTCTATTGTCAGAGAGAAAGAATACTGCTACTTCGGATATCTATGTTTTTCCGAATAAGACCCAGATAGGTCCTGTGACTTCTATTCGGAAACAGAAAGATAAGGTAATAGGAGCGACAGGAATACAGTTTACTCATCACTGTTTAAGGAGAACCTTTGCATCTTTGCTTAACAAGGAATTAAGTATCGACATACCCACGATATCTGTTCTTCTTAATCACACTCCTCAAGGAGTAACCCAGAAACATTATTTGACTTCATCACCGAAAGATTTTAGAACGGTCTATCAACAGTTCAGTAGTATTGTTCTTAAAAACGAGGAAGTAGTCAGTGGTACTTGATAGGCTCATAGCAAGCGAAGATGTCAAACGACTCACATAGACTACAAGACACGTCGGTTCACTTTAGCTACCCCGAGCAATTTGATGATTTCTGCGCAGACCTATGGTCTGAATTTCTAAGCGAAGCGTTTCCTCCCGCAAAAGGAGTAGGCAGACGACCTCGGGTTTCTCGCGAGGAGCAAATGCGAGTTATTTGGATGAATCTATATTGGCAATGGCATGTTGACCCTGGGCGGATTACCAGCGTCCCCATGGATGTTCGAATATATGCCAAAGATAAACACTACCAACAACTAGGATTAACCAGAATTCTACCTGACATGATTAGACATCTTATTGATACGGGCGTGCTCACACTTGTTAAGAAAGGCTCTGAAATCTCAGGCAAAATGACTCGAGTTAAGCCATCCAAAAAGCTCAGGAATCGGTTTAAGCGTTTTGCCCCTGAAATTAAGCCTGTGCAATTAAAAGATGAGAATAAAAAGCCGATTAACTACGAAGAAACAGCGGATACCTTACGATGGGGAGGCATACTAAGGCGCTATAACGCGCTATTAGAACGAACACACATTGATGTCGGGCACTTTACGAATACAGACCATAAAAAGTACGGCTTAAACTTATCACGACGCAAACACGTCTACAGACAATTCAATAATAGTAGCTTTTCACAATATGGGCGTATTCACGGCGCTTGGTGGCAACTCCTTCCTAGCCAGTGGAGAAAAGATATTCTTATTGATGACTTTGAAACTGTCGAGGTAGATTTCACCGCGATGTCGACATATATCACTTACGGAATAGAAGGCGTAAAGCCCCCAATGAAAGACCCTTACAAGCTGAAAACGCCGAACGAGTTTATAGATGGTCCCACTCAGAGAAAGTTTCTAAAAAAACTTATTAGCATCGCTTATAACACTGCGAGCGATGCCGATGCACTGTGGACGTTTTGCGAAGAGTACAAGAAAGTGGTCACGCCTGAGTTTCTGGCATTTTTTAGAAACCACGGGGAAAGCCTCCTGGAAGCCTTCAGAGATGCACACCCAGCGATAAGTAAGTACTTATGTACTAATAAAAAACATGGCTTAACGACCATGTTTGAGGATTCACAGCTTGCTATGGCACTAATTGACCACTTTACTGACCGCGAAGTACCAATACTGACAGTACACGACTCTTTTGTAGTCCCTGAATACGAAGCTGGGAACTTAATCACCAAAATGACGTCCCTTTTCTTCGAAAGATTTGGATTCAAACCAGACCTTAAACAAGAAAACATCAGTATGGTTCAAGCCCAAAGACTCCTAAGAGACGACCCGTTAATCAACGCTAGTCCTCTAGACTACTTTCGCACATCTGAACGAAGTGAAGATTACTACTCAAGAAGAGAAGAATTTATAAGTAATATAGCTTAGCTATCGACGCGTTTAAGACGCGTCTACCTTTAATTATTAAATCTCTAAATAACGCTCTTACTAAATACTTAACCTTATTCTTCCATGTTTTACATGGAATATCTTAAGGTGATTAATTGGCTATAGGTCAGAAATCATAGAATGCTTTCTTCCCTTTTAAACTCATAAAGATTACTCCCTGTGCTGCACCATATCGCACAGGAAGTATCCTCAATTCCTAACGTGTTTTATGTACTCATAAAAAGGTAGAAAGCTACCTTGTAGCTTTACTACCTCCACCCAATATAATCTCTTAATCTTTCAACTTCCCTTCCCTCCAATATACCCATTCATTTATTAATCTAGAGTCCACAGTCGCGACCCTTTATCATAAATATATCAGAGGAAAGTACCGCCTCAGGTACTACGTCTCTCTCAATTAGGGGTATCAGCAGCACCCTTCAGAGCGATTCTAAGCCCCTCTGTGAGGTTTTGACTATTCTTGAATAAACATCTGTAAATATTGTATTTAAATCTATTAGAGAGCCTTACAGAGCGTTTAAAATGCATACAGTAACAAAGTCTAAGATGGTAGAATAAATACTAA
>CALJHG010000007.1 GCA_938075585.1 uncultured Gammaproteobacteria bacterium
ACAATCTGCCGCGCGTACCTCAACTCCTCGCTTGAGGGGGTAAAAACATTATTCAGCATTGGAATCTGTTTCGGGTGGATTGCTCCCTTACCAGAAAATCCAAGTGCTTTTGACAGATCAGCTTCTCTTAGCATTCCCACTTCATCATTTAGATCTAAGTACGGGACGTCAATCGCATCGAGACCTTCCGACGCGGCAGCATGGACTAATCGACTTCGAGCGTAGACTAAAGGTTCCCAAGCCATCTCACAACGCAATTCTGCAGCCATATCAAAACCGCCGAAGAAAAGTGCTTCTAATCGCTTGCTGGCACGGGCGATTTGAGCGACATTTTCTAAACCCTGACAAGTCTCTATAATCACATGCAGCCGAGTAGCATGACCTCGCTCCGTCAACAAATCGTCTAACCAGACAACTTCTTCTGGACCCAAGACTTTTGGCATCATAATAACTGGTGGAGGTGTACAACTCGAGATAACGGCTTGCACATCCGAAAGCCCAGCCTCACTCCGTACACAATTAATTCTCAACACTCGCTCAATCCGATCTTCCGGGCCCTCTTCATTCTCGAAAATCGCTATCGCATTTTTCCTTGCTTGATCTTTATCTTTCGGGGCAACACCGTCTTCTAGTTCCAAGCACACTATATCAGCACCAGATCTGAGAGCTTTAAAATACATGCCCGGATTTAAGGCTGGAGAGAATATAAATGTTCGCCGAGGTTGGAATGACTCTGTATTACTAATCATAGACTCCTCGTTGTTCAATTTACCGCATGAATTTTGAGATTTCTTTCTTCGCCCTAGCTACCCGTTTCTTATCCTGTGGTTTTTCTTTCTGCGCTGACAAAAACTCTCCTAGCGCAGATTCCAAACCCGTGCCGTGTAGCCATTGTGATATGAGTTCAAACTTTTCATCAACGTCACTAACAATACCACTAATATCACCAGCCAATATATTGATTCGGTGCTTACAATGGGAGCCATGAGTTCCTGCCAAGCAGTTGCAATATGCTTTAAGCCCAGCATCATCTTTAACGAACTCTACTTCATATGGTTTCGAGCCAGACCCAGAAACCAGAAATGTAGCAATCTCGGGAGTCATCGGTCTACACTATGAAAGTGCGAAACTGCCTCCTTTCGGCAAAGCAAACTAAAGACGATCAAATGCTTCCATATGAGGCTCTTTCATTTCTTCAAAGAATTGTTGCCTAGACCAAGGCCAACTGGACGGAATACCATTTTTATCTAGATACCAACTTTTACAGCCAGTCATCCATATGGTTTTCTTCGTCGCCTCAATTCTCCTTTCTTCAAACGCTTCAGTCGCATCGGACGTAGCACTAATTTGAGTACAATTCCCTAATCGGATCTCATTCATCAGTTGCATCACGTAACCCAACTGGTTCTCAGCAATTTGAATTAGCGAAAAGTTCCCTACAGGTGAATTGGGGCCATTAAGCATAAAGAAATTCGGAAATTCAGGAATTGAAACAGACATGTAAGCAGATGGGTAACTGTCCCAAGCATCATCTAAATTTATACCATTTCGACCAAGCACCGTGGTTGGCCTAATAAACGCATCCGGACGAAATCCGGTTGCGATAACCAATACATCGAGTTCATGGAACTCACCGTCCTCAGTCGTAATGCCGTTTTCTTCTACTGTTCTAATGCCTGAGGTTATTAAGTTAGAGTTTTCATGCTGAATGGCATCATAGAAATCGGGGGAGAAAATAAGTCTCTTGCAACCGGCACGATAATCAGGACGAAGTTTCTCTCTCAACACCGGATCATGAACATTTTCCTCTAGATTGCGTAAGCACTCTGCCTCAAGTTCCGCCATCATAGCTGACTCCGAGTCAATAACACCGTTCGAGAAGTTATCAAAGTCTTGATGAATTTGATTCACAACTTCATCTAGCTTTTTCGAATTCGTAAAATTCACCTTATCTTCATCTGAATACATTTCATTTTCTATAGGCATTACCCATTGAGCAGTCCGTTGAAAAAGACTGAATTTTTCAACTTTGTGAGCAATCGCAGAAGTGATTTGAATAGCAGTAGACCCTGTTCCTATTACACCTACTTTTTTCCCAACCAAGTCAACCGAATGATCCCATCTGGAACTATGAAAAGAGGAGCCCTGAAACCTTTCGAGTCCATTAATGGGTGCTGTATAGGGAATATGTAAAACTCCAGTAGCCGCTATTATTATGTCGGCCCGCTCTTCGCGACCCGCTGTAGTTCGGACAGTCCAGCGGCCATCTTCGAACGCACAGTAATTCACTGACTCATTGAAACGAATGTTTTTCCTGACATCATATTTGTCAGCAACTCTTTCGAAGTATTCTTTTATCTCAGGACCAGGCGCGAATGTTTGGCTCCAATTTGGGTTAGGTTCAAATGAATAAGTATAGCCGTGCGCAGGCACATCGCATGATATCCCAGGATATGTATTGTCTCTCCAAGTACCACCTAACTGGTCTGATTTTTCATAGATAATATGGTTATGATAGCCCGACTCGGTCATCTTGATAGAAGACAGTATCCCCGACATGCCTGCCCCGATAATTACAACCCTCAAGTCGGTAGCCCCGTCCAATAATCCTTCCATTTCTTCCCCACCTTTTTACTACGTCACTGTTAGCGAAAACTTAAATTAACACCAATTTGCTCTGATGCTGTTAACCGAATCACAGTTCTAATCTACCAAAAAAACGTCATATAAGACAACATCTGAAACACTTACCGAATACAAACTTATGATCTATTCCGCCTTACACTTTCGCGATTTCATACGGCTTTCCAATTCGGAGACCTTTTCTCTGCAAAAGCCAATGGCCCTTCGTCAGAATCTTCAGAGTTAATCATTTCTATGAACGCTGGGTAATCTGTTTGATTCTTTAATGCATCCTCCAAGCTGGCCTCGTCGAGTCCTCTAAGCACCGCCTGTTTGGACGCTCGAACAGACAGTGGCGCACATTTGAGGATTTTGGCGGTCCATTCTTCAATAGCTTTGTCTATATCACCATTTTCGACTAGATCAGTCACAATGCCCATTGTGAAGGCTTTTTCCGCCTCCACGCTTTCACTTCCTAAAATCATCCCCATCGCTTGCTTCAAACCAATCTGCCTAGCCAAACGATGCACTCCGCCACCGAGAGCCATACGCCCTATTAACGGTTCGGGTAAGCCAAAAACAGAGCGGCGCGTAGCCAAAATAATATCGCACGCTAAAGCCAACTCGAACCCACCTCCTACAGCTATCCCATCTACCGCCGCAATAATCGGCTTATCCAAATCATAGCGCTCGATTAGCCCCGCGTATCCACTCGCAGGATACTCAACCGGTCCCTCATTATTTGCTATCGCTTTAAGATCACTCCCCGCACAAAACGCTCTATCGCCAGCACCGATCACAACACATATATACTGTGTCGCATCTGCCGCAAAAACGTCAAATGCCATTTGCAGCTCTGCATGCATTCTAACGTTGATAGCATTGAGCACCTCGGGTCGATTGAGGGTGATGCGAGTGACGTGATTGGCGGTGGAAATATCAAGGTGCTCAAAATCCATTTCTCTCCCCCTACTCCTAAAAAACTTGCAGATTAATAATTACCCGTTATAAAGTCATCAAACGAAAGTCCCACCAATACATTATTCGATTTATCCAAGACTTCGAATACCGTACCACCATCGCAATCCATACTGAACAGAAGCAGTGAACCTTCCGCTCCCCCATATTCCATGTGAGCATCTCCAGCATCTGTGATAGCAATATCACCTCTAGTGCGGATTTTATGTGTCTTCTCTGCGGTTTCGGTCTCAACAACATTATGTTCGCCAGACAAAACAATGCTGGTAGTCGGTGACAGGTGTCTATGGTAATGGCAATACGAGTTAGGCTCCCACTTGCCCATAAAATCTACGTGTTTTTTCTCGACGTCAAACCCTAAGATAGCCACCCAATAGTCCACAGGATAGTCAAACGTTTTTTTCCGATCAGTGATCCGCTTCCAGTTCAGCGTACTATCGTCATAGCCGACGAGTGGATTAACTTTCAAGGCAGAAGTATTTTTCATCGCATGCTCCTAGTTCTTCAATGCTAATAAAACACCTCAAGTTTAACCAAAAATTGGTCTCATTCCCAGTTTCTTGAGGTAACGACGATCCATAATAACCTTCAAGAGAATTAGATTATATCGGAGCGAGTGTGGGCGGTTTCGAAAACGGTCTCTCGCAACTGAGCTCTGAGATTTGGAGGCGAGGAGCGGAATCGAACCGCTGTTGACGGCTTTGCAGGCCGCTGCATCACCACTCTGCCACCCCGCCCTAGGCTGCGCTTACTATTACAAGAAGTGAATAGCAATTGTCTCACAAAGTCAGTGACACGGCTACTGACGTGAATTTATAACAACGCCTCTTCCCGTAAAGTAAGACACATTAGGGAGAAGTGCTCACGATTCATTGTATAAAAATTAAACCACTGTTGGTGTTCTAATTTAATATCGAATTACTCTTCAATAAAAATACTTTAGAACGTTCAACCTTAACCGCAATAGTGTCAGTTCAAAATATACCGTGCCTTCAAAACTAGCCTTTCGCCAATACCTCTAATTGCTTGGCCCAATTCTCGTAAGGTCTTAACGGAGTCCAAGTGATGTTTTTAGCAATATGGGCATAACCTAAACTCCAAATTGGCAAACTGTGTATGATTTCATCCATTTGATCCCCGTCGTCAACTTCCATAATAGCCATAATCTGAAATCTTCCAGCGACTTTATAAATATTTTTAATCGCACCCGCTTTATATGCTTCCATCGCCGCGACAGACTCTTTCCTCCACACCTCAAAGAAGTCCTTATTCGACATTCCTTCAGGCTTTTCTATATCTGCAGTTAACATTATTAACATGACAATTTACTCCTAGTTTCCAACAACAATCCCACCGAACGGTCTTATCAAGATCAACGTAACTCCAATCAAATAATTTGACGCCCTCGTAAAAATTTAAGACAGGCGTCAGCAAGTCTCTTAGGCTGCTCCATCATGATCAAATGCCCGACACCCTTAGCGATGCCACCCTCAGCAAGGCCATTAGGAATAGCCTCAATCGTATCTAAAACAGCTTGCTCAGGAATGTGGTAGTCCGCCTCACCTTTATACATAAAGATAGGACACTCAATTCGGTCTAGTAGATGCCTGACATCATGATCGTTCCAAGCATCCATATCAGCAACGCAAGTTTCCTGGTATGTGCAACGGTGTTGCCATTTCGACTCTGTCACGATCTCCTGATCGCATGGGTAGTGCATCGCTGAGGTCGAGGCGTTGTCGACAAGGGCTGCGAAGCCAGGGAAAGTATGAGGCTCGGTGTAACCAGACAAAAAGGATATTGAGCCGGTTTTGGCCGCAGACTCAAACGGCATTCCCGCAATAATCCCATCAGGGTGGTTACAAGCAATATCTAATGTCATATCGCCACCAATGCCACTCCCACAGACGACCGGCTTCTCACCATCACAAACCTCGTCAATAAAATCCCATACCCATTCCGCGTAGTCATGCATCTTCCGAAAAGGTTGCCAGTTTACTGGCAAAGATTTGGCGTGGCCGGGCAGATCTGGCGCGATTACTCTGAAACCTGCTTCAGCCATAATTGGCATGAAGTGATGCCACTGGAGAGAACAAGCCCATCCCATATGAATACATATGAGCGGTATCCCCGTACCGCAGACATCGTAATAAGCTCTAGTGTTTTGTACCGTCGCGTAGCGACCTGTGATTTCGTGCGTCATTTGGCATCACTCCTGATCGATAAAAATTAGAGATCTCTTAGAATTGTTAACATCACATGAGTGCATTCGTATAAACGATTCGCTTGCAGCAAGTTTCCGTCAATGCTTATCGAGCCAGTATCAAGTAAATGCCCAAGCGGACGGGTTCCGTCTCGTAATTCTTTCCAAGTCGCTACAGTGGCGGCTATTGAGTAATCCCATCCTAACGGATTTGCCATGGGAAAATATTGCATTACATCAATGACCTTGCCACCATAAAGCTTTAGCCAATACCGTTCTTCACCGAGACAAAGCAACACCTTAACATCGGACCATTCACTAACAACTGCAAATCGCTCACTGTCATTTAAAGCAAGTTGCAGAGATTCAACAAAGGCCAAACTAGGGAACTCCATCACACACCTCCACGGAACTTTGTGATAATCTTATTATTTTTTCGGTCTTTCTTTGACCGTAACATT